>NZ_JBQHWS010000008.1:0-65259 GCF_052063845.1 Blautia sp. HCP3S3_D9 | reverse complement strand
CTAACTCATGAGTATAGTTATTGGAGGCAGGCAGACGAGGCAGTTTAAGAGCAATAAAAGTTTCTTTTGGGTAAAAAATAATAAATTACTTTTTGCCAAGACGTAGAAAAGCATTTTTTTCTGTGATAAGATGATAACAATTCGGAAAATAAAAGTTTTACGAATAGATAGAAAGAGAACGGAGTTGAAAAGGTGAAAAAAAGAAACAATTTTTTCAGGAGTCTGCGTTTTCGTATTCTGATTATCTTAATCATTCTGGGGATCGTGCCAGGTGTTATTGTGACTTATACAATGCTTCATAATTACCAGGACCGTGCGGTTTCCATGCTTACGGAGACTGTGAGCAATCAGTGTGAGATTCTGAGCAATCTGATCATCAGGGAAAATTACCTCAATGATACAAGCTCAGATGTTGTAAACAGCAAGCTGGAACTGTTTTCTAATGTATATAACGGACGAGTTCTGCTGGCTGATAGAGATTTTAAGATAGTGGGAGATACGTTTCACACAGAAGAAGGAAAGACACTTTTGAGTTCTTTGGCTGTGGCGTGTCTCAAAGGTGAAGAAAAAAGCAATTACGATGCAAAGAGTAAAGTTCTGGAGCTGGCGGTTCCTGTCCAGAGTCCGGATGTTCAGCAACTTCAGGGTGTGATGCTGGTAACGGTTTCCACAATGGACATTGCACAGACATTGGATGAACTGGAACAGAGGGGTGTTATGATGATCGGGATCATCGTAGTGCTTTCCGCATTTCTGTCATGGCTGTTGTCGACAATTCTGGTAAAACCTCTTGCAAGAGTAACGAAATCTATCGAGGATCTGACCGATGGTGTGCTGGACGAGGAAATCAGTGTTCCTGACTATACAGAGACAGAGCTGATCACAGATGCATTCAACAAGATGGTCAATCGTATGAAAATCCTGGACGAATCCAGACAGGAGTTTGTATCCAATGTGTCCCATGAGCTGAAAACACCTCTGACTTCCATGAAGGTTCTGGCAGATTCACTGGTAGGACAGCAGGGAATCCCGGAGGAGCTTTATCAGGAATTTATGAGTGACATCACTGCAGAGATCGACAGAGAGAATAAGATCATCACAGACCTGCTTTCCCTTGTAAAGATGGACAAGAAAGCAGCAGATGTGAATATCACCCATATGGATATTAACCAGCTTCTTGAGGATATTCTCAAGCGTCTGCGTCCGATCGCGGACAAGCGCAATATTGACTTGATCCTGGACTGCTTCCGGCCTGTAGAGGCGGATGTGGATGAGGTGAAGTTTACACTTGCCATCAGCAACCTGGTTGAGAATGGTATCAAATACAATGTAGATGATGGCTGGGTCCGCGTGTCTCTGGACGCAGACCATAAATATTTTTATATAACAGTGGCAGACTCCGGTATGGGAATCCCGGAAGATAGTATTGAGAGAATCTTTGAACGTTTCTATCGTGTAGATAAATCCCATTCAAAGGAAATTGGCGGAACCGGTCTTGGACTGGCAATCACCAAGAGTTCCATTGCGATGCATCATGGAGCAATCAAAGTATTCAGCAGAGAGGGAGAGGGAACTACATTCTCTGTCCGCATTCCTCTGTCATATATCCCGTCATAGGAGGTGCCGTTTGTGAGAAAGAAGATTTCAATGATCGCAGTTGTGCTGATGTTGTGCCTCCTTACAGCCGGATGTTCAATAGAAGTACACCAAGATTCAAATAAAAAAGAACCGGCATATCATCTCTATGATATTGATGCTGATGAGACACAGCTTCAGAAAGAAGCATATTACCCGGAAGAGACCACTTCGGAGTATCTGCTCAAGGATATGATGCAGCGGATGAACAGTAAGGAGGCAGATTCCTCAGGAATCAGTCTGCTTACTGAAGAAGTGCAGATGAATTACAGCATAGAGGGCGAGACCCTTGTTGTGAACTTTAACAGTCAGTACAGCAATATGAGCCGTGCAAGGGAACTTCTCGTGCGTGCCGGGGTTGTTAAGACATTCCTGCAAATTCCGGGGATCACATCTGTGAGATTTACCATCGAGAATGAAGATCTGACAGATTCCAGAGGTCAGGCTGTAGGCGATATGACAGCAGATACTTTTGCAGAGTTTACGGGAAGTGAACCGGATGCTTACTGTAGCAATACTTTTACCCTTTATTTCACAGATAAAGATGGTAAGAAACTGGTAAAAGAGCAGCGGACAGTACGGTATAAACGCAGTATTCCGAAAGAGCGGATCATACTGGAGCAGCTGATGAAAGGACCGCTGGAGAAAGGGCATTATCCGACGATCCCTGAAAATACGGAGATTTTGGATGTGACCATTGCGGACAGGATCTGTTATGTGGCATTTGACAGAGTATTTTCTTCTTATGCCCTGGATGTGTCCGAGAAGATTCCGGTTTATTCCGTAGTAAATTCTCTGCTGGATGCGCTGGAGGCCGACAAAGTGCAGATCACAGTTGGAAGTTCAGACAAACTGGATACTTTCGGTGACAAGATGGCACTGTATCGTTTTTATGAGAAAGATGATAAAATTGTAAGCGAAGAATAAAAAAAGGAGGCAGCGAGAGTGAGGAGACGCCCTGTGTGTATCCTGTGCCTGCTTCTGGTTGTTTTTCTGTGTGTGACAGACTGGCTTGGATTTTCCCTGATACGGGGAAATCCACTGCCAGAGACTGTGCAGACATGGATTAAAAAGCACCCGGAATCCACCATCTGCGGGGAGGTGGTCAGGTGCCAGGAAAATGAAGAGTTTCAATCTGTATATCTAAAAGATACTTATCTTATTTACAATTCTGAAAAAGTTTCCATTGATAATGTGAGAGTTTATTTAAAAGAGAATAACAGAAACAAAAACAGCAAAAAACTTCTGGCAGGAAGTCTTATTTTGGTGTCCGGAAAGCTGGAAGAAGTGCCGGAACCCGGAAATCCGGGAGAATTTGACAGCAGACAGTATTATGCATGCCGTCGGATTTATTATGTGATGAAGAAAGGAAAAGTGGAGAAGCAGTCGCGGAATCATTCTGCATATGGGCAGTTCCTTATTGATATGCAGCAAAAGTTTGCGGGAATTTTGGAGAAAGCCTGTGGAAATGAGGCTGGTGCATTTGAGGCGATTGTGTTGGGGGATAAGAGCAATCTGGATGCGGAGCTGAAAATGCGGTATCAGATGGCGGGGATCATTCACATTCTGGCGATTTCCGGTTTGCATATCAGTCTGCTGGGAATGGGACTGTACAATATTCTGAAAAAGATTGGTCTGGGAATCTGGCCTGCAGGGCTGCTATCGCTTGTGATCATGCTGCAGTATGGGATGATGACCGGCGGGACTGTTTCAACCATGCGGGCTGTGTGTATGTTCCTGCTTTCGGTTGGTGCGAAGATTGCGGGACGGATTTATGATATGCCTACGGGGATGGCGGCTTCGGCAATTCTGATACTGGTAGAGAATCCGGCGTATCTGTTGGATGGAGGGTTTCTAATGTCTTTTGGCTCTGTGATTGGGATAGGATGTGTGTGGCCGCTGATCGTAGAAGTGATGGACAGAGAAGAAAAAAATCAATGGAAGACAGAAGATAAAGGCGTAAGAGTGTTCCTGAAATCAACGGGAAAATCACTCTGGAAATCATTTCTGGCTTCTGGAACGGTACAACTTACGACACTACCGGTGGTGTTGTGGTTTTATGGGGAGATATCAGTGCTTGGAATTTTTCTGAATCTGCTGGTGCTTCCGACAGTGGGGGTCGTGCTGGGAAGTGGAATGGCAGGGGCGCTTGTGGGATTATTCAGTGGCAGAGGTGCATTCCTGACAGTGGTTCCGGGCAGGATTATTCTGAAAGGGTATGAATTTCTGGCAGCAGTGGCAGGAAAACTGTCATTCTGTACCTGGGCAGGCGGAAGGCCGCAGGTGTGTCAAATGGTGGGCTACTATGTGATTTTAGCTGTGAGTGTGTGGATATACAGGTGGACTGCGCAGAGCGGTGTGGATAATGATAGTTTTTTGAAGTGCGAATCTGATTTGTATAATAGGAAAGATTCTGGAAAGGAAATGCAGATAATACAGAACTCAGGAGTTTATAAAAGCCATAAAAGACAGAACCGATGTAAATATGCTGTTATGAAAGTCTGGGGAATTCGCGGCTTATGTGCCGCAGCAGTCTGTCTGGGAATCCTGCTGATCGGATATAAGCCACGGGAAGATTTTCGCATTGCGTGTCTGGATGTGGGACAAGGTGATGGAATCGTAATAGAAATCGAGAATCAGTGGAATATTCTGATTGATGGTGGCAGTACGAACAAGAGCGCACTTGGACAGTACCAGCTGCTTCCATATCTGAAAAGCAGAGGAATCTCCAGACTGGACGGGATTTATATTTCGCATACAGACGAAGATCATATCAGTGGCGTGCGACAGATTCTGGAATATATTGGAAAAGGTCTGACCGTTTTGCGTGTGGAGAATTTGATTCTTCCAGACTGGCAGAACATACAGGAGAATAAAAATTATCAGGAACTGATAAAGTTGGCAGAGGCAGCAGGAACAAGGGTGCTGTATGCAAAAGCTGGCGACAGGATCAAGTATGGGCAGGCCAGTCTGGAAGTTTTATGGCCGCTTTCCGGGGCGTCAGGAACAGAGGTAAATGAAGATGCAATGGTGATGGAGATGACCAGCGGGGATTTCAAAGGGATTTTTACAGGCGATATCGGAAAGGAAACAGAGGAAAAGCTGTTACATAATGGATGGCTGGAAGATGTGGACTTTCTTAAAGTGGCACACCATGGATCAAAATATTCTACAGGACAGGAATTCCTTGACATAGTAAAACCGGAGCTGGCAGTGATTTCCTGCTCATCAATGAACACTTACGGACATCCGTCGCCGGATACTCTGCGGCGTCTGGAAAACAGTGGGAGCAAAGTGTTGATTACGAAGGATGCAGGGGCAGTCATGATATACAGAAAACATAAACATATTTTTGCAAAAACTTATCGAAAAAATTCTGACTGTGAATAACAGTGAAACAGATAGAATCTTGTTGCTGAGAGCAGATGGAACAAATAGTAACACATCATATAAGTTTACAATAGTATATTTATGTGTCTTGACACCTAAATAGTCAGGTAGTATAATGGCACAGACAAAAAAGAATATCCGGTATAATACCGGCATGAGGAAAAGAAAATGAAAGAACGTTATGACGCCATTATTGTAGGAACCGGAGCAGCCGGACTGTACTGTGCGTTGAATCTCCCGGAAAAAATGAATATTCTTCTGATCACCAAACAGGAAGCTGACCAGTCAGATTCTTTTCTGGCACAGGGAGGAATCTGTATGCTGCGCGGAGAAGAGGACTATGAGAATTATTTTGAAGATACTATGCGTGCAGGACATTATGAAAATAATAAGAGAGCCGTGGATTTGATGATCCGCAGTTCCAACGATATTATCAGAGATCTTTTGCGATATCATGTGGATTTCGCGAGAGACGGACTGGGAAATCTGGCATTTACCAGAGAAGGAGCACACTCTCAGCCAAGAATTCTTTTCCATGAAGACATCACAGGAAAAGAAATTACACAGAGTCTCCTGAATACTGCAAAGACAAGAGAAAACATAGAAATCTGTGAATACATGACAATGGTAGACTTGATTTCAAAAGACAATACTGTCTGCGGGATCATTGTGATGGATCAGAATGAACAGGCAATTCCTGTTTTTTCCCAGTTTGTAGTTCTTGCCTGCGGAGGCATTGGAGGACTTTTCAAAAATTCAACTAATTTTTCCCATATCGCAGGAGATGGTCTGGGAATTGCTATGAAACACCACGTGGAACTGGAACATCTGGATTACATACAGATTCATCCAACGACCTTGTATTCCCATAAACCGGGACGACGTTTTCTGGTTTCAGAATCAGTTAGAGGAGAAGGTGCATTGCTTTATGACAAAAATGGACAGCGCTTTACCAATGAACTGCAGCCAAGAGATTTACTGAGTCAGAAGATTTTTGAGCAGATGGAAAAAGACGGAACAGAATTTGTATGGGAAGATATGCGCCCACTGGGTGAGAAAACGATCATGGAGCATTTTCCACACATTTATGAGCAGTGTATAGAAGAGGGATTTGACCCAAGAAAAGAGCCGATCCCGGTCGTTCCAGCCCAGCATTATTTCATGGGCGGTATCAAAGTTAATCTTGGAAGCAAAACTTCCATGAAGGGACTTTATGCCTGCGGAGAAACAAGCTGTAACGGTGTTCATGGAAAAAACCGTCTGGCAAGCAACTCTCTGCTGGAATCTTTAGTGTTTGCAAGAAAAGCTGCCGATGATATGATATTTGGAGAAACACCGGAATATGTGAAAGCAGACGATGTTGATATGAAGATATACGAAAACAGAGAAGAATTGTTGAGCGGCTATCACACAGCTGTCTTAAATGAAATTGAAAGGATGAGAATGAGCCATGAATGAGATTACAATGAAAATGCAGGCGGACCAGCTGATCCGTATGGCGCTTCAGGAGGATATTACAAGTGAGGATGTTTCCACAAACGCAGTTATGCGCAGCGCAGTCAAGGGAACCGTAGACCTGATCGCAAAAGAAGATGGGATCATTGCCGGGCTGGATGTGTATGCAAGAGTATTCCAGATTTTAGATGAGAAGACAGAAATTAATTTTAATTTCAAAGATGGAGATGCAGTAAAGAAAGGTGATCTTCTTGGTACAGTGACCGGAGATATCCGCGTACTTCTTTCCGGAGAGAGAGTAGCGCTGAATTATCTTCAGAGAATGAGTGGAATTGCTACCTATACCAGCCAGGTTGCAAAACTTCTTGAAGGAAGTAAAGTGACACTTCTTGATACCAGAAAAACTACGCCGAACTGTCGTGTATTTGAAAAATATGCTGTACGTGTAGGCGGCGGATGCAACCACAGATACAACCTTTCAGACGGGGTACTGCTTAAAGACAACCATATCGGAGCAGCAGGAAGTGTTGCAAAAGCAGTAGCTATGGCAAAAGAATATGCACCGTTTGTCCGTAAGATAGAGGTTGAAGTTGAGACAATGGATCAGGTAAAAGAGGCCGTGGAAGCGGGCGCAGATATCATTATGCTTGACAATATGACACCGGAAATGATGAAAGAAGCTGTAGATTTTATCGCAGGCCGCGCGCAGACAGAGTGCTCCGGAAACATTACAAAAGAAAATATCAAAAAGATCCTGGAGACAGGTGTTGATTTCGTTTCCAGCGGTGCTTTGACACACTCTGCACCAATTCTTGATATTTCAATGAAGAATCTTCACGCAGTTGAAGAATGATTCTTATCGGGAATAATCCGTTCTGTCAGTATGCAGGATTTATGTGAATCGTATAAATTTGTGTGATATATTCTGTTTTTTCTGTTAATATGTATTTACAGGGAACTACAGGTGGGATATCCCACAAGTATATTTTTACTCACAGAAAACATTTCGCGGAATATTATCAATGAACATCAGGCAGAGAAGTATATGAGCTTATCCGCCTGATTCCGCTTGAATATTGTTACAGAAAGGATTGTATTTATGAATACTGCGCAGAGAAGAAACGAAATTTTAAAACTCCTTCATCAGGCAGAGAAGCCGATCGCAGCCAGAGCACTGGCATCACAGTTTGGGGTAAGCCGGCAGGTGATCGTACAGGATATGGCAGTAATACGGGCGTCCACACCGGGAATCCTCTCCACTACCAGAGGCTATGTCCTGCAGCAGGACAAAGACGTTGCATGTACCAGAGAATTTAAAGTACGTCACGGACAGGAACAGGCAGCAGAAGAACTGAACCTGATCGTAGACTGCGGAGGACGGGTCAAGAACATCAGCATCAGCCACAGAGTCTACGGACGTGTCAGTGCAGAGATGGATATTCGTTCCAGACAGGATGTAAATGAATTTGTCCAGGCCATCAACAGCAGCCATTCCACAGTGTTAAGCAGTGCGACTTCCGGATATCATTATCATCTGGTAGAAGCTTCCAGCCAGGAAAGACTGGACCTGATCGGAGAACAGCTGGCGAAAGCAGGATTTATTGCTCCGCTTCAGCCATGGGAAAAAGAGAAACAGGAATAATGAAAACAGAATCAGGAAAAAGGAATTAAAACAATGACAATAGCAGAAATTCAGCAGGAAATCCTGCGCATGAAAAAAGAAAAGGATATCTGTATCCTTGCACACGCATATCAGGGCCAGGAAATCCTGGAAGTGGCAGACTATACAGGCGATTCTTATGGACTGAGCGTACAGGCTTCCAAAAGAGACTGCAGCGGCGTGATCATGTGCGGGGTCCGCTTCATGGCAGAAACATGTAAAATATTAAGCCCTGAAAAAAGAGTATGGCTTGCAAATCCGGCAGCTGGCTGTCCGATGGCAGAACAACTTGATCTGGAAAGCCTGCGTGAATTAAAAGCACAGTATCCGGATCATGCAGTGGTTGCCTACATCAACACAACTTCAGAACTTAAAACAGAATGTGATGTATGTGTTACTTCCTCTTCGGCAGTGGAAATCTGCAGAAAACTGGAACAGGATAATATCTTATTTATCCCGGATCGTAATCTGGGGCATTATGTAGCAGAAAAACTCCCAGAGAAAACATTTGAATTCTACAGAGGCGGATGTCCGAGACACATCGTAGTAAGTGCAAAAGATGTAGAAAATGCCCGCGCAGAACACCCGGATGCCCTTTTCCTGGTACACCCGGAATGCCGTCAGGAAGTAGTAGAACAGGCAGATTTTGTAGGTTCTACAACAGGAATCATGGAATTTGCCCAAAAATCCGATCACAGAGAATTTATTATCGGAACAGAAAACAGCATCGTAGAACATCTCCAGTTCGCTTGTCCTGATAAGAAATTCTATCCGGTTACTGTGCAGCTTACCTGCATGAACATGAAAGTTACAACCCTTATGGATATCTATAACTGTCTTAAAGGAGAGGGTGGAGAAGAAATCTTCCTTCCACAGAATGTCATGGATGGTGCCGGAAGATGCATTCACAGAATGGTAGAACTGGGCGGCTGAATTTAGTATAGCAATTTTCTACTGGCTATTATTGCATGGAATTGGTACAATAAGTAATATTGAGAGAATATGAAAACAGATCAGGGGTAGAAAATTGAAGAATATACAGGCAGACATTAAATCAGGTAATTTCAAACAGGCATATCTTCTGTATGGAGATGAAGCATATCTGAAGCAGCAGTACAAGCATAATCTGGTGAAGGCATTGAATCCGGATGGCGACACTATGAATTTCAATCATTATGAAGGAAAAGGCGTTGATGTTAAACAACTGATCGATCTCTGCGAAACTATGCCATTCTTTGCAGACCGGAGAGTAATCCTGTTGGAAGATACTGGTTTCTTTAAGAACAAGAGTGAAGAGCTGGCAGACTATATGAAAGAACTGCCGGATTATCTGTGCATGGTCTTTGTGGAATCCGAAGTGGATAAACGAAACCGTATGTATAAAGCGGTAAAAGCCTGCGGCACGATCGCAGAATTTGCCAGACAGGACGAGAAAACTTTGATGCGCTGGGCAGCAGGAATTCTTGGAAAAGCAGGAAAGAAGATTACACAGAGAGATATGGAACTCCTGCTTACAAAGACAGGAACAGACATGGGAAATCTCAGAATGGAACTGGAGAAACTGATCTGCTACACAGAAGGCAGAGATGTGGTAACTGCAGAGGATATCGAAGAAATATGCACGACCCAGACCACCAACAGAATCTTTGATATGGTCCGTGCAGTAACAGAGAAGAATCAGAAACGTGCACTGGATCTTTACTATGATCTGCTGACGTTGAAAGAACCGCCAATGAGAATTCTGTTCCTCCTTGCGAAACAGTACCGTCAGCTGCTTCAGGTAAAACAGTTTGCCGAGGCAGGGCTGGCACAACAGGAGATGGAATCGAAACTGGGAGTACCCAGCTTTGCAGTGCGAAACATTGCATCCTGCGCCAGAGCCTACACTATATCAGAACTGGAACAAGCAATCAAAGATTTTGTAGATGCAGAGGAATCCGTAAAAACGGGACGTCTGGAAGATAAACTGAGCGTAGAACTGCTGATTATTAAATATAGCAGTAAGGTGAGTAATGCGGGTTAAAAATGTGCAGATTTAAGATTGAGTCAAATTTATGATAATACAAAAACTTCCGGCAGAATATGAGATGCCTGTATAGATATCGCATATTCTGCCGGAAATTTTGTGTGAAATAACAGACAATAAAAAAGACAGCCACATGACGGTAATGGCTGTCCTTTTAATTATAAGCTTATAATTAAAAATTCAATCTATGATTAGTCAATGCTGTTAACAGCTTTAGCTAAACGAGCAACTTTTCTTGCACAGTTGTTTTTATGATAAACACCTTTAGATGTAGCTTTGCTGATTGTGGAAACAGCATCTTTTAATGCTACTTCTGCAGCTGCTTTATCTTTGTTTGCTACTGCTGCTTCAACTTTCTTGATAGAAGTCTTAACTGCGGATTTGATAGATTTGTTTCTAGCAGCTTTTGTTCTGTTTACTAAAATTCTTTTCTTAGCAGATTTAATGTTAGCCAATTCGTACACCTCCAATTTAATTCAATAAAAATATTAATTATACTCCTGTCATAGAAACAGACACGGGCGCTTCTATGAACATGCTTATATATATTATCCCAAATAGTCTTTTTTGTCAATACATATTTCTGTAAAAAAAGCTAAAAATATAGTTAATAAGACAATCACAATAAAAATGCGGGAGGAAGAGGAAATGTTGGGAAGTTATGGCATAAGAACAGACCTGGCACTGGAGGCAACAGAAAGGTTTACAGAGGAAAATGTGGAAGTACGCGGCGTGGAAGTTCAGGAAGACTATAATGAAGAAAAAGATATCCGCACAACAGTAGTAAAAATCACCACAGAAAACGGTGCACGTACAATGGGTCGTCCCCAGGGAAATTATATTACCATTGAAGCACCTGGACTTTCTGTCCATGACGAGGACTATCACAGAGAGATTTCACAGGAAATCATGCGTCATCTTCAAAAACTTATGAATCTGGAACGGGAGCAGTCGATCCTTGTTGTAGGTCTGGGAAATTCTGCTATCACTGCAGATTCACTGGGCCCCCATGTAGTAGAGAACCTTCATATTACCAGACATATGATCCGTGAATACGGTCTCCAGAGTCTTGGAAAAGAAAAAATGCACCGCATCAGCGGGATCATCCCCGGAGTCATGGCGCAAACAGGAATGGAAACTTCAGAAATTATTCAGGGAATCGTGGCGGAGACAAAACCGGATGTAGTTATCGCCATTGATGCTCTGGCAGCTAGAAGCACCAGACGCTTGAACCGCACCATCCAGATCACAGATACCGGCATCAATCCAGGTTCTGGCGTAGGCAATCACAGAGTAGGGCTTACAGAGGAAAACCTTCAGGTCAAAGTAATCGGAATCGGGGTTCCAACAGTAGTAGATGCAGCAACTATTGTCCATGATTCCATGGCACATTTGCTGGACACACTGGAGGAGACGGAACAGAAAGAATTTTTGGAGGAAATGATCGCACCGCACCTTCATACCATGTTTGTAACTCCGAAAGATGTAGACGAGACAGTAAAATATTTAAGTTTTACGATTTCAGAAGGTCTGAACATGGCGTTTGAGGAAATCAGTGAATAGATATTATTACTGTTCACATGCAACTATCCCGCGAAGTGTATTACTGAGGATGGAGTGAACAGCAATTCCCCACCAATTGCTTGATTTGGTTAAATACCTGGCAGCAGGAACTGTGTATAAATGAGAAAACATGGACATAGGATAAGTCAAGAGGTGATCCATGTGACAAACTTTCAGAAAGCGTTCTGCATTGTGCTGAGCTTGTGCTTTTTTGCTTCGCTGGCAATCCTGCCGGGAGCGCTTTTTACAGGAGAAAATGTGTACAGGCATCTGCCCTTGTACCGCTTTCTGGAAAAAAAGACCCAGGTATCTTCCTATGAAGACAGGGAAACTTATGAAAAAATCGCAGGAGAAAATGGAAAATATCTCGGTGAATGCGCCAGGTCTGAACAGCTTGTGGCTGAGAATGAGAAAACAACACCTGAACCGGAAGAAAACGCAGTGACAGAAGAGACAATTGTACCGGAAGAAACAGCTATGCCGGAAAAAACAGCTATACCGGAGGAAACACTTGCGCCGGAAAAAACAGCTACGCCAGAGGAAACACCTATACCCGAGGAGATATCTGCTACTGAAATAACACCTGCATCAGAGGCGGCAGACCACTCTGAAACAATTCAGGAGTCACCAGAACCTGACGAACCAGATCTTCACGATTCCACAGAAACTTTGGCAGCAGCGATCCCACATCCGGAAATTGACCTGTCTCCGGCAAAACTCGCAGACTATAACTATCTGCTGGGACAATTCTATATTGTAGATTCCAACACAGAAGCAGATGCCGTCCAGATCAATGCAGAAGACTTCCTCCAGCAGGACTTCGGAATTTCCAAAGACACAGAAACCCCTCAGATTCTGATCTACCACAGCCATTCTCAGGAAACCTTCGCAGATTCCAGAGAAGGCGAAGAAGCAGACACCATAGTAGGAGTCGGAGACTACCTGACCCAGCTTCTCACTGAAAACTATGGCTATAAGGTTGATCACATCAAAGAGCAGTTTGACATGGAATCCGGTGACCTTGACCGCAGCGCAGCCTACGATTACGCCCGGGACTATCTTGAGCTGTATTTGCAGGAACACCCTGACATTCAGGTCATTATCGACCTTCATCGAGACGGTGTCCCCGAAGATCGCCACCTTGTAACAGACATGAACGGAAAACCAACTGCCCAGATCCTTTTTTATAATGGACTGAGTTACACAGTCACCAAAGGTTCGCTAGATTATCTGCCGAACCCCTACATACAGCAAAACCTGGCATTCTCATTTCAATTAGAATACCAGGCTGCACAATACTATCCCGAATTCTATCGGGGAATCTACCTTGCAGGCTACCGCTATAACCTCCACTTACGTCCACGCTCCATTCTTCTGGAGGCCGGTGCCCAGACCAACACAGTTCAGGAAGTGAAGAATGCTATGGAGCCCTTTGCGGATATTCTCAATAGGGTACTGCAGGGGTAGCAAATGGACTTTGACTTGTAAATATCTGAGCAATTACAATAGAACTTTTATTGTAATTTTCAGAGCGTAATAAATACGTGACAAAGTAACTGGAGCTGTGATATAATTCTTAATTAGCAATTAACCAATCAGAGTAGTCCAAAGCCGGAATAATCCATCAGCAGACAGATATTTCCGGTGTATAATGGGAGAGAACAGGAAATAGTAGGAGGGAATTCCTGAATGATAGATCAGAGTAAAATCAGAAATTTCTGCATTATTGCACATATAGACCACGGCAAATCCACCCTTGCCGACCGAATCATCGAAATGACCGGTACCCTGACCGAACGTGAGATGCAGTCTCAGGTTCTTGATAACATGGATCTCGAACGAGAACGAGGAATCACCATCAAATCCCAGGCAGTCCGAATCGTATACAAAGCCAAAGACGGCGAAGAATATATCTTTAACCTTATTGACACCCCAGGACATGTCGACTTCAACTACGAAGTATCCCGAAGCCTTGCTGCCTGCGATGGTGCAATCCTTGTAGTAGACGCTGCACAGGGAATCGAGGCTCAGACACTTGCAAACGTATACCTTGCACTGGATCATGACCTTGATGTACTTCCAGTCATCAACAAAATCGACCTGCCAAGCGCAGAACCGGATCGTGTAGTAAACGAGATCGAAGACGTCATCGGCCTTGAAGCCCACGATGCGCCAAGAATCTCAGCCAAAACAGGCCTCAACGTAGAAGAAGTCCTGGAGCAGATTGTAACCAAGATCCCTGCACCACACGGAGATGTAAACGCTCCGCTGAAAGCATTGATCTTTGACTCTGTTTATGATGCATACAAAGGAGTTATCGTATTCTGCCGTGTCATGGACGGTCGTGTCAAGAGAGGCACCCAGATCCATATGATGGCAACCGGATTCACAACAGAAGTCGTAGAAGTAGGATACTTCGGCGCAGGCCAGTTCATTCCGTGCGATGAGCTGACAGCAGGTATGGTAGGCTACATCACAGCCAGCATCAAGAACCTTGGCGATACCCGTGTAGGTGATACAGTAACAGATAAAGAAAGACCATGCGCAGAAGCACTTCCGGGATATAAGAAAGTAAACCCGATGGTATACTGCGGATTATATCCTGCAGACGGTGCCAAGTACGGAGACTTAAGAGATGCACTTGAGAAACTTCAGCTCAATGATGCTTCCCTTTTCTATGAACCGGAAACATCTGTAGCCCTTGGTTTCGGTTTCCGTTGCGGTTTCCTCGGACTTCTTCATCTGGAGATCATTCAGGAACGTCTGGAAAGAGAATATAACCTTGACCTTGTAACTACAGCACCAGGTGTTATTTACAAAGTACACAAGACAAACGGCGAAGTCATCAATCTGACAAACCCAAGTAATCTGCCGGATCCGTCAGAAATCGAATACATGGAAGAACCAATGGTAAATGCTGAGATTATGGTAACAACAGAATTTATCGGTGCAATCATGGATCTCTGCCAGGAACGAAGAGGCCAGTATATCGGAATGGATTATATGGAAGAAACACGTGCGCTTCTGAAATATAAACTTCCGTTAAATGAGATTATCTATGACTTCTTTGATGCTCTGAAATCCCGTTCCAGAGGCTATGCTTCCCTGGATTATGAACTCTGTGGATATGAGCGCAGCGAACTTGTGAAACTGGATATCCTGGTAAATAAAGAAGAAGTGGATGCTCTTTCATTTATCGTACATGCAGACACTGCTTATGAGCGTGGACGTAAGATGTGCGAGAAGCTGAAAGAAGAAATTCCGCGTCAGCTCTTCGAAATCCCGATTCAGGCAGCGATCGGAAGCAAGATCATTGCCAGAGAGACTGTAAGAGCCATGCGTAAAGACGTACTTGCCAAGTGCTATGGTGGTGATATTTCCCGTAAGAAGAAACTTCTGGAGAAGCAGAAGGAAGGTAAGAAACGTATGCGCCAGGTAGGAAATGTGGAAATTCCGCAGAAGGCATTTATGAGTGTATTGAAACTTGATGATAAATAAAAGTATCACAGTTGCAGACAGCAGTGATACTATGACAGAGAGTTGATATATAATATGAAGAAAAACAATTTTGCAGTAATTGCGCTATGTATGATCTTGAGCTGTGCGCTTCTCTCCGGATGTGGAAAAAAGAAAGAGGTAGATGAAGCCTCTTCTCAGGTAATCCAGATCAGTGTAGCACCGGAGGTTACTCCGACACTGGCTCCGGATCAGGTCAGTTCAGATGCTGTTGTGACAAATGGAAATATGATGATGGTCAATGAATATCTTGCAGATCAGAATACATCAGCAGAAACAGTTTCTGACAGCAGTAGTAATATCAATATAAATACAGACAGCACTGAAGATAGTAGTGAATCTGACAACACGGACGATACACAGGATAGTGCTGAACCTGGCGATAACAGTACAGATGGATACTGATCAGTTATATCTATATGGAGAAATGAAAGGTATAGCTTCGTGTCCCGAGTTCAAAAGTCTTATCGTGCAGGCATGAACAGATTTTTGACTCAGATTTTTAAAATGTGACAGGAGATGGAAATGGAAATTAGAGACATAACAGGCTCTCCCATGGAAATTTACATCCACATTCCGTTTTGTATAAAGAAATGCGACTACTGTGATTTCTTGTCAGGACCGTCCGGTCCGAAGGAGCAGGATGCCTATGTGCAGGCTCTGATTGAAGAAATCCATGCAGTAAAGGAAGGTAAGGGAAGGAGTGTATCCTCTATATTTATTGGAGGAGGCACTCCTTCTGTTTTGGATGCGAGATTTATCGGAGAAATCCTGAATGAAATAAGAGAAAAATTTCTGATAGAGAATAACGCGGAGATTACGATTGAGGTAAATCCCGGAACTGCAGACAGGAAGAAACTCCGGGCATACAGATCTTATGGGATCAACCGTATGAGTATCGGTCTGCAGTCCCCGGATGACAGGGAGTTAAAAATTCTCGGCAGGATTCATAATTACGGGCAGTTTCTGGAAACCTATAAGAATGCAAGAGATGTCGGTTTTGATAATATCAACATTGACTTAATGAGTGCGATTCCAGACCAGACTTATGAAGGATGGGAAAAAAATCTGTGCACTGTAGCAGAACTGGAACCGGAGCACATTTCAGCATACAGCCTGATCATTGAAGAAGGTACTCCTTTTGCATCCAGAAAACTGAATTTGCCAGATGAAGATACCGAATATAATATGTATGAAGCAACTGCACGGATTCTGAGAGAGTATGGTTTTGAACAGTATGAGATTTCCAATTATGCGAAAGACGGCAGAGCCTGCAGACATAATATAGGATACTGGACCAGACAGGACTATCTGGGATTTGGACTGGGCGCGTCTTCACTTTATGGAAAGGAACGTTTTGCAAATACAGCTGACAGAGAAATATATCTGCAAAACAGCAGCCGTCCGGAGCTGATCCGGGAAAAGGAACCGGTTCTTACCAGAGAGGATGAAATGGCAGAATTTATGTTTCTGGGACTTCGTATGACAGGGGGAATTGCAAAGACGGATTTTGAGCAAAATTTCGGATGCCCGATCGAGGAAATCTATGGAGAAGTTCTGAAGAAATATAAATCTATGAAGCTGCTTGAGGAGAAAGACGGCAGAGTCTTTCTGAGCAGGGAAGGAATTCATGTGAGTAATTCCGTTATGGCAGAATTTTTGCTGTAAACGCCTTGACGAACAAATGTTCTTATATTATACTGGAGACATACAAGTCAAAATCCCATCGCCGCAGGCGATTTTCAATGGATTTTGACTCGTAACTGTGAAGGTACTAAACAGTTACATTTTATCCTGTAAACACGGTACAGATAACTTTTTTACTTAGATATTATAACGGATTCAGACAAGAATGAATAAGAAACGGAGGCAGACATGGCCGCAGATATATCAAAGAAACAATTTATCAGGATCAGAGGAGCGAATGTTAATAATCTTAAGAATTTAAGTGTTGATATTCCGAGAGATAAGTTTGTAGTACTCACCGGACTGAGCGGTTCCGGGAAGTCTTCACTGGCTTTTGATACTATTTATGCAGAAGGACAGAGACGTTATATGGAGTCTCTGTCTTCCTATGCGCGACAGTTCCTTGGCCAGATGGAGAAGCCAGATGTAGAGAGTATTGAAGGTCTGCCGCCGGCGATTTCCATTGACCAGAAGTCAACTAACCGCAACCCGCGTTCTACAGTGGGTACTGTGACAGAGATTTATGACTATTTCAGACTTCTCTATGCCAGAGTAGGAATTCCGCATTGTCCGAAGTGCGGCAGAGAGATTAAGAAGCAGACAGTTGACCAGATGGTAGACAGTATCATGTCTTTTCCGGAGAGAACAAAGATTCAGCTGTTGGCGCCTGTTGTAAGAGGTCGTAAGGGAACTCATGTCAAACTTCTGGACCATGCGAAGCGAAGCGGCTATGTCCGTGTGCAGATTGACGGAAATATGTATGAGCTTTCTGAGGAAATCAGTCTGGATAAGAATATCAAGCATAACATTGAGATCGTGGTAGACCGTCTGATCGTGAAACCGGGAATTGAGAAGAGACTTTCAGATTCTATTGAGACCGTACTGGAACTGGCAGACGGACTTCTCATGGTAGATACCATGGATGGAAATATTCATAATTTCAGCCAGAGTTTTTCCTGCCCGGATTGTGGAGTGAGCATTGATGAGATTGAGCCGAGAAGTTTCTCCTTCAATAATCCGTTTGGTGCCTGCCCGGACTGTCTGGGACTTGGATATAAGATGGAATTTGATATTGACCTGATGATCCCGGATAAATCTTTAAGCATCCTGGAAGGAGCGATTGCGGTAACCGGATGGCAGTCCTGTACAAGTGAGGGAAGCTTTTCACGGGCAATCCTGGATGCACTTGCCAGAGAGTATGATTTCAGTCTGGCAACACCATTTGAAGATTATCCGGAGAAAATCAAGGATATTCTGATCAACGGAACGAACGGACATTCCGTTAAGGTTTATTATAAGGGACAGCGCGGAGAGGGTGTTTATGATGTGGCATTCCCCGGACTCATCCGAAATGTGGAGCAGCGTTACAGAGAGACTGGTTCAGATACCATGAAGCAGGAGTATGAATCTTTCATGCAGATCACTCCGTGTAAAACCTGTAAGGGTCAGCGATTGAAGAAAGCGTCTCTGGCAGTGACTGTTGCGGATAAGAATATTTATGAGATCACGAACCTTTCTATAGAGAAGCTGAAGGCCTTTCTTGCAGATATGCAGCTTACGCAACAGCAGCAGCTTATCGGCAAGCAGATTCTGAAGGAGATCAAAGCGCGAGTAAGCTTTTTGTCAGATGTAGGTCTGGATTATCTTTCTCTGGGACGTGCTACCGGAACTCTTTCCGGAGGTGAAGCACAGAGAATTCGTCTGGCTACACAGATCGGTTCCGGACTGGTAGGTGTTGCCTATATTCTGGATGAGCCAAGTATTGGTCTTCATCAGAGAGATAATGACAGACTTCTCAGTTCTCTGATGAAACTGCGTGACCTTGGAAACAGTCTGATCGTTGTGGAACATGATGAAGATACTATGCGTGCAGCAGACTGTATTGTAGATATCGGACCTGGAGCAGGAGAACATGGAGGACAATTGGTTGCCATGGGAACTGCCGAGGATCTGATGAAGAATGAGAATTCAGTTACAGGTGCCTATCTGAGTGGGAAATTGAAGATTCCGGTACCAGCAGAGAGACGTAAGCCAACTGGTTTCCTGACCATTAAGGGAGCGGCGGAGAACAATCTTAAGAATATTGATGTGAAGATTCCTCTTGGAATTATGACCTGCATTACCGGTGTTTCAGGTTCGGGCAAGAGTTCTCTGATCAATGAGATCCTTTATAAACATCTTGCAAGAGATCTGAACCGCGCAAGAGTGATCCCTGGTAAGCACAAGGATATCCTTGGGGTGGACCAGCTGGACAAGGTAATCAATATTGACCAGTCACCGATCGGACGTACACCGAGATCGAACCCTGCAACTTATACAGGCGTGTTTGACCAGATCCGTGATCTTTTTGCTGCAACAGCAGATGCCAAGGCAAGAGGATATAAGAAAGGACGTTTCAGCTTTAATGTAAAGGGCGGCAGGTGTGAAGCCTGCAGTGGTGATGGTATCATCAAGATCGAGATGCATTTCCTCCCGGATGTCTATGTACCATGTGAGGTCTGCAAAGGCAGAAGATATAACAGAGAGACCCTGGAAGTGAAATATAAGGATAAGAGTATCTATGATGTGCTGAATATGACAGTAGAGGAAGCATTAACATTTTTTGAAAATGTTCCTTCTATTAAAAGAAAGATCCAGACACTGTATGATGTAGGGCTTTCCTATATCCGGCTGGGACAGCCGTCCACAGAACTTTCCGGAGGAGAGGCGCAGAGAATTAAACTTGCGACAGAGTTGAGTAAGAGAAGTACAGGTAAGACGATCTATATCCTGGATGAGCCGACAACCGGACTTCATTTTGCAGATGTGCACAAACTGGTAGAGATTCTGAAGCGTCTGTCAGAGGGCGGTAATACAGTAGTTGTGATCGAACATAATCTGGATGTGATCAAGACAGCGGACTATATTATTGATATTGGTCCGGAGGGCGGTGACAAGGGAGGCACTGTGGTAGCACAGGGAACTCCGGAGGAAATCGCACAGTCACCAGTCTCTTATACTGGAAAATATGTAAAAAAATATCTGGAAGATTAGAGCGTGTTTGAAAAATCATTCCCGCAATCTGCACGCCCCACTTTGCGGTATATTTTGCCCGAATTCGGTTGTCGTAGCCCGCTACGACGCCCTCATCCGAACAAAATCTCCCACAAATTGTGACGCACATCTTGCAGAAAGTCTTTTTCAAACACGCTCTGGGGCTTTTCTTTTGGCAGGAAGTTGTATATAATAGAAGCGATTATCTGACCGAATTATAGCAATCATCGTAACTGTTCAGTACCTTCATCGTGGACTGCGGAATAAGTAACGATCATCTAAAATAATGTATTTTAATCTTGTTTATCAGAGAGTGAAAATACTTTGTTGAACTGTCGTAAATACATGATTTACAGGGATTACTATAAATGGCAACAGGATATTAAGAATGTAAGAACAGAAAGGGGATTTCCATGCCGGCAACTGATATTGGAATTGACCTGGGAACCAGGAATAGTCTGGCTTATTCTACAACAAGAGGACTTGTGTTAAATGAACCTTCTATTGTAGTTTATGATAAGAATACAGAGAAGATCCGGGCAATCGGAGAGGAAGCCCGTATGATGGAGGGAAGGATTACTTCAGATCTGGAGATTATCCGGCCGATCAGACAGGGCGTGATCGTTGATTATACAGTTACAGAGAAAATGCTGAAATATTTTATATCCAGGGCAATCGGAAGGAGAGCGTTTCGCAAGCCGAGGATCAGTATTTGTGTTCCGAGTGGAATTACAGAGATTGAACGAAAGGCAGTAGAAGAAGCGACTTATCAGGCAGGAGCCAGGGATGTCTATATGGTAGAGGAGCCTATTGCAGCAGCAATCGGAGCTGGGGTAGATGTGACGAAACCTTTTGGTAATCTGGTTGTGGATATTGGAGCCGGAACATCTGATGTTGCAGTTATCTCACTGGCAGGAGTTGTAGTTTCTGCTTCTGTAAAGGTTGCGGGGGATACTTTTAATCAGGCAATCCTGAATTATGTGAGAAAGAGCCATGGACTTTTTATCGGTGAGGATATGGCAGAGAAGATCAAAATACAGATCGGAACAGCCAGTGAAGAATCCAATCCAAGAACAATGGAAGTGAAGGGACGAAATGTGATCACAGGTCTGCCGAAGACGGTGACACTTACATCAGAGGAGATCCGTGTGGCATTGAAGGATTCTACTACCCAGATTGTAGAGACTGTACATGGAGTTCTGGAGAAGACACCTCCGGAACTGGCAGCGGACATTGTAGACAGAGGAATTGTGCTTACAGGCGGCGGTGCACTTCTTCATGGAATGGATACACTGATCGAGCAGAGAACAGGAGTGAGTACACTGACGGTTCAGGATGCAATGAGCGTAGTTGCAGTGGGAACAGGTAAGTACGCAGAGGTAATGGCACGTTTTGATGGATAAAGCAGGAGGTACTGCATGTTGCAGTGCCTTTTTGTGTTGTGTAAAAGATTTTTGATTATTGTTCATTGTTAATATCCTGTGTAGTATCTTGCCGGGTACGGAGTGAACAGTAAAAGTTTTGGGGAGCGGGAGGTGCAGGAAAAAATACATGAGCGAAACGATTACAGGATACATAGATCATATTATTTTTAGAAATGAAGATAATGGATATACAGTCATGGTTTTAAAAGATACGAAAGAAGATACGGAATTAACCTGTGTCGGGAGTTTTCCATCAATCACTCAGGGAGCATCTATTGAAGCAACAGGCGTGTATACCCATCATCCGGTGTATGGAAAGCAGTTCCAGATCAGTTCTTTTGTAGAGAAAATGCCTGAGGATACAGATGGGATAGAACGTTATCTGGGGTCTGGAGCGATTAAAGGAATTGGTGCTGCTCTGGCTGCCAGAATCGTACGCAGGTTTGGAGAAGATACGTTGCGTATTGTGGAAGAAGAACCGGAACGACTGGCGGAAGTGAAAGGAATCAGCGAAAAGAAGGCCAGAGAGATTGCAACACAGGTGTCCGAGAAAACAGATATGCGAAGGGCTATGATCTTTTTACAGAAATATGGGATTTCTCTGAATCTGGGAGCAAAAATTTACCAGAAATACAAAGAGTCTGTTTATACAGTGCTCCAGGAGAATCCTTACAGACTGGCAGAGGATATTTCAGGTGTAGGTTTTAAAATTGCAGATGAGATTGCTGCCAGGATTGGAATTCATGCAGATTCGGATTACAGAATCCGAAGTGGAATGTTGTATACTCTCCTACAGGCTTCAGGGGAGGGACATACCTATCTTCCAAAGGAACAGTTATTTACAAGATGTTCCCGCCTTCTGGGAGTAGATCCGTCTTATATGGAGAAGCATCTGATGGACATGGTCATTGACAGAAAGCTGTTATTGAAGGAGAAGAACGGGGAAACCATTGTCTATCCTGCACAGTATTATTATCTGGAATTAAATACTGCCCGTATGCTTAATGAGTTGAATATTCTGTGTCCGGAGGATGAGAAGTTTGTTCAGCACAGGATTGAGATGATCGAGAAAGATACAGGAACAGTTCTGGATGAAATGCAGAAGAAAGCGGTTACAGAGGCTGCAAGTCATGGTTTATTTATTCTGACCGGTGGACCAGGTACAGGTAAAACAACTACGATCAATGCGATCATCCGCTTTTTTGAAGCAGAAGGAGCAGAACTCCGGCTTGCAGCGCCTACCGGACGTGCTGCCAAGAGGATGACAGAGACTACCGGATATGAGGCACAGACGATTCACCGTCTTCTGGAACTCAATGGAATGCCAGAGGACGAAAGGGACGGCCGTTCTGCTAAATTTGAGAGAAATGCACAGAATCCTCTGGAGGCAGATGTGATCATTATTGATGAGATGTCTATGGTGGATATTCATCTGATGCATTCCCTTCTTCTTGCAGTAACTACTGGAACAAGACTGATCCTGGTAGGAGATGAGAACCAGCTTCCAAGCGTCGGACCGGGAAATGTCCTGAGAGATATTATTCATAGCGGATGTTTTCCGGTGGTGGAGCTGACAAAGATTTTCAGACAGGCTTCAGAGAGTGATATTGTTGTAAATGCACATAAGATCAACAGAGGTGAGCAGGTACAGATCAGTAATAAGAGCCGTGACTTTTTCTTTTTGAAAAGATATGATGCAGATATTATCATAAGAGTTGTGATCGCGCTGATCCAGGAGAAACTGCCTCATTATGTGGACGCCAAGCCTTTTGAGATACAGGTATTGACTCCTATGAGGAAGGGACTTCTGGGAGTAGAACGTCTGAATCAGATTTTGCAGAGATTTCTTAATCCACCGGAGGAGAGCAAGCCGGAGAAAGCAGTTGGAGAGCGCCTGTTCCGTACCGGAGATAAGGTGATGCAGATCAGGAATAATTATCAGATGGAATGGGAAATCCGTGGAAGATACGGTATTGTCATTGAGAAAGGTGTGGGTGTTTTTAATGGCGACACCGGAATTCTTAAAGAAATCAATGAGTTTGCAGAGACTGCAGAAGTAGAGTTTGAGGATGGACGTTTTGCCATTTATTCCTTTAAGCAATTGGAGGAGCTGGAATTGGCATATGCCATTACAATACATAAATCTCAGGGTTCCGAATATCCGGCAGTGATCCTTCCACTGCTTTCCGGACCGCAGATGCTGCTGAACAGGAATCTTCTTTATACAGCAGTGACCAGAGCACGAAAGTGTGTGACTGTGGTTGGAAGCGAGGAAACTTTTGCGGAGATGATACGCAATGAGAAACAGCAGAAGCGTTACAGTGCGCTGGATGAGCGGATCATAGAGCTGAGCAATGCGATGGAAGATGAATAACAGATAACAAAGAAGAAATCAATTCGTTGGTACCCTAATAGCGAAGAAATAGAGGGAAACGGCAGATAAAGGATGCGTAATGAGCAGATATAAAAAATAGCGGAGAGGAACAGGAAATGAAAGTAAGTCGTTTACTAAGCAGAATTCTTGATGTTTTTTACCCCAGACGTTGTCCTGTCTGCCAGAAAATCCTGAAGGATCAAAGGCGGATGATCTGTCCGGAATGTGAGAGACTTCTTCGGCCTATCGGACATCCAAGGTGCTATAAATGCGGAAAACCCGTTGAAAAAGGGGAATATTGCAGAGACTGTGAAAGAAGGCAGCATATATTTGAACAGGGAAGAGGGATTTTTGTTTATGACAGCAGGATGAGAAGATCTGTTACCAGATACAAGTACTATGGATGTCGGGAATACGGAGATTTTTTCGCAAGGGCAATGTACCGATATGCACAGAAAGAGCTGCGGGAATGGGCTCCTGACCTGATTGTGCCGGTTCCTGTGCACAGGTCAAAGGAACGGATGCGCGGATTTAATCAGGCGGCCTATCTGGCAGAACGTCTCAGCCGTTATACAGGGGTCCCTGCAGATATGGAACTGGTAAAGAAAGTAGTGAAAACCAGATCCCAGAAGAAACTGAACGCACTACAGAGAAGAAAGAATCTTGAGAAAGCTTTTTTTGCGACAAAGAATGTCAGAGGAAAAAATATTCTGGTGGTGGACGATGTTTATACGACCGGAAGTACCATAGATGCAATGGCAGGATGCCTGAAGAAAAAAGGGGCAGAAAATGTGTATTTTCTTACTGTCTGTATAGGTCGGACATAGGTTGTATATCAGAAAAAACACTTTTCATACATAATGATATATGTTACAATTAATCTGTATGATTATATAATGGTACTGGACAAAAGGCAGTGCGAAGCCAGCTGGTATCAGACTTAGTAAAAGGGAAAACATGCAGTAAGGAGTAATTTATGTTAAATGAAGAGAAGATAAAAATCATGAACAAACTTGCCATGTATGAACAAGGTGAAGGAAAGAAATATCTTCCGGTCAGTAAGTTCTATAGAAGTGATTACATTGGACTTGCCATGATTAAAAACTTTTTCATTGTTACGATTGGTTATTGTCTGGTTTTAGCCGGTATCGCAGCGTATTTTGGTGAATACCTGATAGACAATATTCATAAGATGAATCTTGTTTCACTGGGAGTGGAAGCGATTTTGGGGTATGTGATCGTACTGGTGGTGTTTTCAGTACTTACCTATATTCAGTATACGGTAAAATACCGCAAGGCCAAGAAGAGTGTGAAGAATTATTACGAAGAGCTTACACAGTTAAGCAAAATATACGGCCGTGAAGAGAAAAAATCCTCAGCCAGAGGAGTTTCAGGAGGATATAAGAGATGACAGCATTACTCGAATTGAAACAGAAAATTAAGAATTTATATAGTCAGTATGAGGTTTATATCCTGCCTGTTTTACGTTTTATCCTTGCTCTGGTTTATTTTGTATGGATTAATTCGAATATGGGATATATGACACAGCTCAATAATATATTTATTGTACTGATCCTGGCACTGATCTGCTCTATCTTACCGTCCAGCGTTATGATTTTTGCAGGTTTTGCATTGATGATCGCCCATAGTTATGCAGTGGGAATAGAAGTTGCAGGATTTATGCTGGTACTGATCCTGTTTATGACAATTTTATTCCTGCGATTCAGCGCAGGCAATAATATCGTGCTGGTATTTACCCCACTTTCTTTTGGATTCAGTGTTCCGACACTTCTTCCTATAGGAAGCGGACTTCTATGCAGTGCGGTTTCCGCGCTTCCGGCAGGCTGTGGAGTAATTATTTACTACTTTATCCGTTTTATCCGTGTACAGAATAAAATCCTGGAGAATGCGGATGTTGCTATGGCAGATAAATTAAAATTGCTGGCAGACGGAATTGTGCAGAACTGGGGAATGTGGATCACAGTGATTGCATTTATTGCTGTAACTTTACTGGTAAATCTGATCCGTACACGTTCTTTTGACTATGCATGGAGAATTGCCATTGTTGCAGGTGGAGTTGTTTATGTTCTTGTGATCCTGGCAGGCGGATTTTATTTTGGCCTGAATATTAATGTAATCGCACTGATTATTTACACAGTGATCTCTGTTGTGATCGGACTGGTCCTTGAGTTCTTTGTGTTTGGTGGAGATTATACCCGTACAGAGAGACTGGAATACGAGGACGACGAGTATTACTATTATGTTAAAGCAGTGCCGAAGGCCTCTGTAGCAACTTCTGAGAGAAGCATTAAGAAGATTAATGGTGAACCTGCAAACGATGAAAAACAGCAGGATAATGTAGTTTCTTATGCAAATCCAATCTTCCATGGAGATGAGGAAACAGTACAGATTCCGGAAGATGCAGCTCCTGTAGAGAGGAAGAGAGATATTGACAGCATTGACTTTGAGAAGAAACTGGAAGAATCATTAAAGAATCTTTAGGGAAAATGCTGGTTACTGTTTGTAGAGTGAACAGTGATAAAATTTAAGATACTGCTTATGCAGGGAATAATAAGGGAAAGGAGAACCGTATGCAGAATATTTCAGGAAATCTGATCGAGATGTTATCAAGAATGGCACTTCCTAAAATTGGGATTATTGATATCATACAGATTGCACTGATCGCATTTTTTGTATACCAGTTTATGGTGTGGATCAAGTATACTCATGCGTATACACTGCTGAAAGGTATACTGGTTGTTCTCCTCTTTATTCTGGTAGCCTATATTTTTAAGATGAATACGATCCTGTGGATCTTTTCAAATCTGGCAAGTACATTGATCGTAGGTGTGATCGTTATTTTCCAGCCGGAGCTGCGAAAAGCTCTGGAGCAGATCGGACAGAAGCGGATCATGGCTTCACTGATACCTTTTGATGCAGGTAAAGAAGTGAAAGAACGATTTACAGACAAGACGATCAGTGAACTGGTTAAGGCATGTTTCGATATGGGAGAAGTTAAGACCGGAGCATTAATTGTGATTGAACAGAATGAGCTGCTGACCGACTATATTCGTACAGGTATTAATCTGGACGCAATTCTGACAAGTCAGCTTCTGATCAATATATTTGAGCATAATACACCACTTCATGACGGAGCTGTTATTGTGAGAGAAAACCGTATTGTGGCGGCAACCTGTTATCTTCCGTTATCAGATAATATGGAGCTGAGCAAACAGCTTGGAACACGTCACAGAGCAGGTGTGGGGATCAGTGAGCAGACAGATTCTGTTACGATCATTGTATCAGAGGAAACAGGGCAGGTGTCTGTGGCACAGGGCGGAAGACTGATCAGAAGCGTGAACAGCGCGAAACTTCGTGAGATTCTTGTCAAGGCACAGAATAAACAAGTCGTAGACAACAGCAAACTTCGTCATTTACTGAAAGGAAGAGTGAAGCATGAAGAAGAGAAAAATAACAGATAATATACCTCTTAAGATCATGTCTGTCGCAGTAGCTGTTGTAGTATGGTTGATTGTTGTGAATATTGACAATCCCGTAGGTACAAATTATTATACACTGAATAATGTTGAACTGATCAATAAAGAATATGTGGAGTCTTCGGATACGATCGGCAAGATGTGTATGCCGGAACAGAGCCAGGATTCTATCAGAGTCGCGATCACAACAACAAAGAAGATCAGAGACCGGATCAAAGTTACGGATATTTCTGCAGTAGCGGATCTGCAGCAGGCAGTAAGTCTGGACACGAATCCTGTTATGGTTCCGATCACAGTGACCTGTTCTATACCTGGTGTATCAGCAAATGATATTAAAGTTACTCCACAGAATCTCAGTGTGAATCTGGACGAAAAGGAAACACAGGAGTTTGTAGTTAATGTCAGTAGAGGGGATACAAAACCTGGCAAGGACTATGAGGTAGGAAGTCTTACAGCTAATCCTGAGAAAGTAAGGATTACAGGTCCAAAGACCCTGATAAATAAAATAGATAAGGTAAATGCTGCCATTGATCTGGATGGAAATACACAGGATTTCAGTCAGGACGTAAATCTCACGATTATTGACAAGAATCAGGAACCTCTTTCTGACTCTGAGATGAATTCATTGAGGATTGAGAATAATGCGAAAGTGGTAGTGACTGCAAGACTCTGGAAGATCCGTCAGGGAGTGGGAATTTCCGCAGGCTATGTGGGAACACCGGCGGACGGATATCAGGTAGGATCTGTAAAAACTGTACCGGATACTATCAGTGTAGCAGGGAGTACAGAGGGACTGGAGAGCCTTGCCCAGAATGATAATGTGATTACAATACCGGCAGACAGTATTGATATTTCAGGTGAATCTAAAGATGTTGAGAAGAAGATCAATCTGAGTAACCTTCTTCCGGATAATGTGAAGCTTACCAGTGATTCCAGCGAGGATGTGTGGGTAACAGTAAGTATCCTGCCTGTTGGAAGCAGAGAATTTGATATTCCGACTAAAAGTATTGAAGTCAAGAATAAGCCGGATGATCTGCAGGTAACATTTGAGACTGCGCAGATTGCGGTTCGCATTAAATCAGATGAGAATGACATGGATGATCTGAATGCACAGAAAGATATTAAAGCTTCTATAGATTTGAATGGTAAAGAGGAAGGAAACTATGAGGTTCCGGTCAAGATTGTTTTACCAGACGGATATGAGACAGTAGAGGATGTAACTACAGAAGTGGTGATTTCATCAGGAACTGCTGTTGATGAGAGTAAGAGCTAAGAGTGTCTGGCTATGCTGAGGCTTTTTCATCTGTGCAATCGGATTTGCAGACAAGTGAGAGGTATAGTTATTTCGAAAACGCTCTAGTTACTGAGAATGGAGTGAACAGTTACGGCATCTGTACAGTGGCCGACAAGATAAGAGGAACTATATAATGGTTAATAAGAAAGTGACAGTTAAGAATCCCACAGGTCTCCACCTGAGACCTGCGGGGATTTTGTGCAATGAAGCAATGAAATATCAGTCACAGATCACATTTGCTTATGACGGCGGTATGGCAAATGCTAAGAGCGTCCTGAGTGTACTCGGGGCATGTGTGAAATGTGGAGATGAGATTGAGCTTACCTGTGAGGGGGTTGATGAACAGGAAGCACTGGATAACATGGTAGCTGCTATTGAAAGTGGGCTTGGCGAATAGCGTCATGAAGCTTTAGAGCAGTGAGAATCGTTGTAATAAAAGAACGCTGCTGTACATTAGTGGCTACGGCGACTGACAACAACGCGGAAATAAAAAATTTAGATGCGATATTGTTCAAGAAATCAACTTGTTGGCACACTAGGTGTACAGTAACAATATAAATGCAGTTGTTCAAAGATCAGTTTAATCAAATCAGGTAAGTCCCCCTGCTTCAATTGCGAAAAGCAATAAGCGACAGGTGGTGACTTGCTCGTGGGATATTGAGTTGGTCAACAGTTATATAGAAACTGCATAAATAAAAGAGGAGGACATTATTGTGAAAAGAAGATTAGTTGCAGTTACACTGAGTTTGGTCATGACGATGGCAACGGTCAGTGAAGCGGGTGCTGCTGCATTTACTTCACCTGATGAGTCTGCTGTTGTTACACAGGTGACAGAGACAGACACAGAGGATGTAAGTGTTGCAGAGGAGCCGTCTGAAACAGATACGGATTCCGATGAAGTGGATATTTTCTCATCAGGAGATGATACAGCAGATGTTCCGGCTCAGGATCAGACAGACGATGTTTTCACAGCAGGAACTGATACAGCAGCAACAGCACAGCAGGATCAGACACCGGCAGTTACAACAGGTACCACAGATGCAGAGGGTGCAGTTGTAGTGAAAGCAGAGGACTGGGTAAGTACAGAGGCAGGATTTAAACTGCGTAAATCTGCACAGACTCAGGATGCAGCAAACACAGATGGCGAAGATATGGCTCCGACAGATGGGGACACATCCGCTGATGAAGTGCAGAATGTGGCAGATGTATTATCTCAGGGTGATGCGGATGTGATCGTAGACAATGCTGATGCTACAGCAGATCAGGTTGATGCAGCAGATGTAGCTGATGCAGATACTACCGTAGATACAGCAGATGATTCCACTGTAGAACCGGCAGCAAAAACAGAAACTGAGTTTTATACAGAAGCTGACGGAATTGTAAAGATCAGTACAGAATATAAAGGAACTGCACATACCGGATATTATCTGTTTGATGAGAATGGAATTCTTGTAACCGGACAGGCAGAAGTAAAACAGGAAGTTGTTCCGGCTGCACAGGGAGAAGATGAACCGGCAGTTATTAAGGAGAATCTTACACAGTCTTACTTCACAACCGCAGAGGAAGCAGTTGTATATGAAGGATGTGAAGGCGAGTCCGTCACACCTTATACTTCTACTGTGGGACAGCAGGAGATGAGCACCTGGAAATGGACAGGAACTGTGTTCCAGTATTATGATGAGAATGGTACACTGGAAACTGTAAAACAGCTGGAAGAGAAAGCGAAAGCTGCAGGTACATATACCGGATATTTTGAGATTAACGGAGAGTACTATTGCCTGGACGCAGATGGCAAGCCGCAGACAGGTGAGATTACTCTTACAGTGAATGGTCAGTCAAATCTGTATTATTTCCAGCCGGCAAGTACAACAGATGATATTCCTGGAAAGATGTATCATGATGGATGGATTCGTCTGGACAAGTCTAACAAAGAACGCTGGCTGTACTTCAAAAAAGGTGAAGTGCTGGCAGATATTGGTAAATGCTACAAACGTGGTGTGATCGCGACAGCAATTGATAAAAAGGGAACAGATGCATACCTGATAGATGCCAACGGATATATTCTGAAATCAACCATGAAGAAGGCAGCAAACGGTGCGTTCTACTGTACAGATAAGAATGGTGTGATCTACAGAAATCAGTTGGTGAAATACGGAAACTACAGATATTACTTTACATCCAATGGTAAAAGAGCTACATGGACCAAGAGATGGGCAAAAGTAGGTACTCACTATTACTATTTCGGAAGTACAGCAGGCAGAGTTGTAGAGAAACACGGATGGCAGAAACTGGTAAACACCAGCGGTAAATATCTTGGATGGTTATACTTTGATTCCAAGGGAAATCATTACACAAACAAGTGGACTTCCACAGGATATTATTTCAAACCATCAGGAAAACTTGCAAGTGGTTTAACTGAAGTTGACGGCAAGATGTATTTATTTGAGTCATCTACTTCTACAGAACATAAAGGTAAACTGTATAAGAGCACAATGGTACGTTATAAGAAGAAATGGTATCTTGCATCTTCTACAGGAAGTCTGTATAAGAGTGGATGGAAGAAATACAGTGGTAACTACTATTATGTAAAAGATTATGTGATCCAGACAAATCAGTTTATGAAGAAGAACGGAGTAAACGGATATCTGGATTCCACCGGTAAATATACAACAGGATGGGTAGTTGTAAGTAACACTAAGAACCTTGTAAGATATATTGATCCAACCGGAAATGGTTTTGCAAAGAATAAGAGTATGAGAGTTAACGGTATTCTCTACTACTTTGACAGCAACGGTTATCGTATTACAGATCTGACAAGCAGATATACAGGACCATATACATTACAGGTGGATAGAACCAATGGTGTTATGACTGTTTATGCAGATTCTGCAAGAACGATTCCGGTAAAAACAATCCGTGTATCTGTAGGTTTACCGAGTACACCAACTCCGACAGGAACTTATTCATTGAGCAGAAGTCTTAGATGGCAGCCGCTGATGGGACCGTCCTGGGGACAGTATGGAACACATGTAGATGGAGCCGGTCAGGGTGGAATTTTCATTCATTCTGTAGCGTGTGCACAGGCAAACTCCTACAATCTTCCTACTGTTGAGTACAATAAGCTTGGTTCCCCGGCATCTCATGGATGTATCAGAACTTGTGTTGCTGATGCGAAATGGGTATATGATCACTGCAATGGAGCAACCATCAATATTTACGACGGTAAATATAAAGCAGATGATGCTTTAAAAGGACCGCTTGGAAAGAAACCTCTGACTCCATTAAAAGGAGCTGCAAACTACGACCCGACAGACCCGAACTTATAAAAAGTACGAGCTGTATCTGAAGTGTAGAGAAAGTTTATAGAAAATAATAAAGAGACACAAAGAGCTTTGATTACTCTGCGTGTCTCTTTTTGTATGAGTTACTGAGAATGGAGTGAACAGCAACTTGTATAATCATACAGTAGTAAATTTAACCGTGATTATCTTGCACATATGTAATTAATTGTGTATAATATCTTAATAATATTGTAATAATTAATTCCGACCGATGTGCAGACTGGGCGGATATAGTATGAACAGGAGAAAGAAATGAGAAAAAAATCAATAAAAATCGGGAGAAAAATAGCAATCGGGCTTCTGGCAGCTGCGATGGCAGTGATACCGTCGGTAAGTTCTGTTATGGCGAATCCTCATTATGACAGACGTGACACGGTTGCAGAGGAAGAACGTGTACCGGCAGCAGGAGCTTCCGATACAGAGAAAGCAAGAAGTAAAGTAAGTCCGAATGCCTGGAAGAAGATTAATGGTGTCTGCTACAATGGAAGCGGAGAGGTAATTCCGGGAGCCATTACAAGAGGAATTGATGTATCGGAATGGCAGGGTAATATCGATTGGGCGCAGGTGAAGAAATCTGGAATTGATTTTGCATTTGTACGTATTTCTTATGGTGCTAACCGACTGGATAAAACCTACGATGCCAATATGACAAAGGCAGAACTGGCAGGAGTTCCTGTCGGAACATATGTATACAGTCTGGCGCTGAATACAGAGACAGCTCTGAAAGAGGCACAGGTTGCCATTGAGCAGATGCAGGGATATAAGGTATCCTACCCAGTTGTATTTGACCTGGAATATTCTAAAGCAAGCAATCTTTCCAGACAAGAGGTATCAAAGCTGGCGCTGACTTTCTGCAATGAAGTGCGCAGGGCAGGATATTATCCGATGGTGTACTGTAATGTAAACTGGTATAACAATTATGTGGACTGGTCTATGTTATCCGGGATGGATGTGTGGCTTGCCAGTTATGGAGACAGGATTCCGGCACCTGACAGGAGCAAATATAATTATACGATCTGGCAGTCAACAGATGGAAACAGTGAGTATGGACTTAATAGCACAAGCGGTCTGGTAGGCGGAATCCCTGCCGGAGATGACGTTGATATGAATTTTGGTTTCGTAGATTATACGAAGAAGATCACACCAAGATGGAAATCTGTTGATTCCTACGTTGCTTCCACAACACCTGACACAGGAACAGCAGATAAGGAGAAAGAAGGCCTCCACAAAGTAGACGGAAAGTATTATTATGTGGATGAGAATGGCAGCCGTGTATCAAGCCGATGGGTAACTGCAAACGGAAAGACTTATTATATTAGTTCCGATGGTTATGCGTTGATGGGAATGAAGAAAGTAGACGGGAAATACTACTGGTTCCACACCAAATACGGATATATGTTCAAGAGCCGCCGCGTGACCAGATCCAATGGAGATATTTACTATTTCGGCAGTGACGGTGTCCGCTATGAGAATGGAATGTACCGTGTTACAGAGAGTAGCGGGGAGCATACCTATTATTTCCAGAAGAACGGAAAGGCATATAAAGGGTGGCGTACATTAAATGGCAATAAGTATTACTTCTATAAAGGAAGTTCCGCACTTTCCGGCACCAGAGCAGAGAACATTTCTCTGACAAGCAGCAGCGGACTTGTGTCTGTATTTGATGGAAATGGAGTCTGCGTCAGACAGTACAAGAAATAAAGTATAACAGAAGTGAAAACTATAAAGAAAGATAAAAAGAAAGGTTTTGACTGATATCTGGTTTGGCTGAGGATATCGGTCAGAACCTTTTTGGTTGAATAACAAAATAGCTGCATTGTTACTTGCTCATAACCGAATAACTGCTTATTGCTTTTCGCAATTGAAGCAGAGGACTTCCTGATTCGGTTAAATGTGGCTCAAAGCGTATAGATAATAATTCCTGCAATAATGATCAGATTTCCAATAATCTTACCCTTAGTGATCTCTTCTTTCAGAATAAAATGAGAAAGGAGAAGCACAAACACATAAGCCGCAGTATCGATCACCGGACCGTAACGCATATCTACCTTTGTATAACACCAGGTATTCAGCAGAAGAATCAGCATAAAGATCGCATAAGACAGGATTACGCGGAAATTTAAATATTCCCGGATTCTGTTTTCGTATTTAATGTTTGCACTCTGCTTCAAAAGTATCTGGGAAACCGCAGAGAAAAAAGTTCCACCCAGCATAATTAAAATAAACATTCTATTCATATCTCTGCACCGTCCATACTCCGATTAAAACTACCAGAATACCAATGATATTCTGGATTGACAGATTCTCATGGAAAATAACAACTGCCCAGATCTGTGACCACAGAAGATACACGCTCTTATTGGCATAGGCAGTAGACAACGAAAACTTCTTGATAACCTGCTGCCAGGCAATCGCATAAACTCCACAGTTAGCAACCATCAGAAACAGAAACAGGTAAAGCAGCGGACTGCTCAGACCATGCTTATTGTATTGAACAGAAGCAGCTTTGGAAAAGACACTTGTCAGTGAAAACAGCAGAATATTCAGATGCAGTTGTATGTAGTCTTTTATTTTTGACATAATACCTCCCCAAATATAGACATATATAGTTTATTTTACATAAAAAGACAGGGAAGTCAAGGTTTGTACAGGATGAAACTTGAAATGGCATGTTGAAAATGATATGATAAAAATGATCGCAAAAAGATGAAAAAAGGAAAGGGAAAGCATATGAGCTTATATTCAGTGGTTGTTCCTGTATATAATTCTGAACATACACTGGGAGAACTATATACCCGATTAGAGAAAGTATTCCGAGAGACTCTGAAAGAAGATTTTGAACTGATCCTTGTAGACGATGGGTCAAAAGACAGATCCTTTGAAATAATGAAAGAACTTCGAGAAAAAGACCATAGGGTTCGTATTATACAGATGGCACGAAATTTCGGACAGCATCCAGCACTTTTGTGTGGATTTGCTCACGTAAAGGGAGAATTCGTGGTGACTATGGACGATGACCTTCAGCATCAGCCTGAGGAACTTCCGAAAATGGTAAGAACCATGCAGGAGAGACCGGATGTAGATGTTATTATCGCAAGTTATGAAGGCAGAAAGCATGGTCCGATCCGTAAACTGGGAACAAAGTTCTCTGTATGGGCAACTTCCAAGATGCTTGGAAAGGACCCGGATCTGCAGATCACCAGCTACAGACTGATCCGCAGATTTCTTGTAGATGCAATGGTAAAGACAAACACTTATCTGCCACAGATCGGAAATCTTCTGATCCGTAGTTCGAACCGTATCATCAATGTTCCGGTTCAGCATGCAGAAAGGGCTTACGGCAAGAGCGGCTATTCCCTGAAACGATTAGTCAAAGATCTGATGTACGATATCACTACACATACTGCATTTCCACTTCTCCTTGTGAGAAATATCGGAATTGCAAGTTTTCTGGTAAGTGTGATAATGGCAATTTATTATCTGGTGAGATACTTTACACTTGGAATCTCTGTACAGGGATGGACTTCACTGATGCTGGTTATGCTGGCATTTTTTGGACTTATCCTGTTATCCATCGGAATTATGGGAATCTATTTAATGAACATTCTGAATGAAGCGAAGAAAATGCCTCATTACGTAATACGTCAGGAGGACGCAGACGAATAATGACGAAAGAAATTGGCGGATATTTCCAGTTGGAAGAGATGCCGGGTGAGGAATACTATACAGATCTATATAGAGTAAATCTTGGAAGGACAGCTCTGCTGTGGCTTCTGGAGAGCCGCAGATGTAAGAAGATCATTCTGCCTTATTTTCTGTGTGAATCAGTAGTACATACCTGCAGTGAGAATCAGATAGAGACAGAATTTTATCATCTGGATGAGAAACTGGAGGTTCAGTATCCGAAAGGACAGCTCCCGGAGGGAGTATACCTGTATTTAGTCAGTTACTATGGCCAGCTTTCAGACGACAGGATTCTGGAATATAAGAAGCTTTACGGAAATATCATTGTGGACCATACTCATGCATTTTTTCAGAGACCACTGAAAGGTATTGACACTCTTTATTCCTGCAGGAAATTCTGGGGTGTCAGTGATGGTGCTTATCTGTCAACAGATACCAAACTGACAGAGAACAATACACCGGATTATTCCGAGGATCGTATGAAACATATCCTTGGACGTTATGAGCAGGATGCAGGAACTTATTATAAAGATATGCTTGCAAATGCAGCAAAATATGAAGGTATGGAGCTCCGGCAGATGTCCAGGCTTACGCAGAATCTGCTGAAAGCTGTGGACTATGAGACAGCAAAAGCGAAGAGAGAAGAGAATTACCGGATACTGAGTGAACTGCTTCCATCAGAGAACATTTTCAATCAGATCATTCCGGAGGGACCTTTTGCCTATCCGTATTTTCATGCCAATGGTATGGAACTTCGCAGACGCCTTGCGGCAAAGAAGATTTTTGTGCCGACTTACTGGAAGAATATCCTTGAGAGCTGTGAAAGAGACAGTCTGGAATATATCTGGGCAGCTGACATTCTGCCTCTGCCCTGCGACCAGCGTTACGGAGCGGAGGATATGAAATATATGGCAGCTGTTGTCAGAGAATGTGAGGAATTAGAATGAAACATAAAGTGCTGATCCTGGGTACACTTGGAGAATTTACAGAACTGGTCAGAAAAGCGAAAGCAAGAGGCTATGAGACGATTGTGTGTGACGGTTATCCGGATGGTATTGCAAGAGAGTATGCAGATAAGGACTACACGATTCCTGTAACAGATATCGATGCCATTGCACAGATGTGCAGAGAAGAGAGTGTAGACGGGATCATCACATCATTCTCAGATCTGCTTCTGGAATGTATGACGAAGATTGCAGATAAAGCAGGTCTGCCCTGTTATCTGAAACCGGAACAGCTTCCCTGGTACAGAGACAAATCAGCATGCAGAGAAGTTCTTGAGAAATTGGGACTTCCCACACCGGGCTTTCGTAAAATTTCTGTAGACCTGCTGAGACAGGGTACAGAAGCGCAGCTGCAGGAAAGCATTGCTGGTCTGGAGTATCCGCTGATCAGCAAACCGCTGGATAAATATGGATCAAGAGGAATCTTTATCATCCATGACCAGAGTGAAATCAGAAGAAAAGCATTACAGACAGCAGAGTATACAAATTGTCAGGAAATTCTGATCGAGGAGTACAATGACGGTTATGAATTTAATATGATGACCTGGGTCATGGACGGCAGAGTCAATGTCGTAAGCATTGCAGACCGTGAGAAAACAGAAGTGGAAGAAGGAATGCTTCCGATCAGTACACGAAATGTCTATCCGTCCCGTTTTCTCACTGAGGTGGAGAAGGGTGCCACAGATGTTCTGCAGAGATACATTGGTTATACCGGACAGACGGAAGGTGCTTTGTCCATGCAGTTCTTCTGGAAACCGGGAAAAGGAATCCAGGTATGTGAGATTGCAGGTCGTTTCTTTGGATACGAACATGAGCTGACGGACATGGTCTATGGATTCCAGATCGAAGAACTTCTGCTGGATTATCTCTATGAGAAAGAGAGAATCCGGGAAATGTTTGCAAAGCATAACCTCCATGCACCTCAGAAATACGGGGCAGTGCTGTATTTTCAGGGAAGACAGCTGCAGATTGCAGATCAGACAGCGGCCCGCCGTCTTGCAGAAGAGAAATGTGTAGTAAAGCCTTGGATTTTTTACAAAGAAGGAGAAAAAGTGGTAGAATATGGACCAAATCCATATCTGGCACTGTATTATATAGAAACAGAGACCCGCGGAGAACTGGACAGAGAAACGGAGAAGTTTTTCAGTGAAATGAGCATTAGGGATCCGGAAGGGAAAGAAGTTGCTTACAAAAATAGAATACCTGACTATGAAAAGGGAAAGAAAATAGATGATTGATTTTAACAGACCTGCTTTTACAGGTAAGGAATTTGACTATATCCGTGATGCTGTGGAGCGGGGAATGCTCTGCGGAGACGGAGAATATACGAAGAGATGCTCCAAGTGGATGATGGATCATTTCAATGTAAGGCATGTCATGCTTACTACATCCTGCACCCACGCATTGGAGATGGCAGCCCATCTTTCAGACATTAAGCCGGGAGATGAGGTGATCATGCCATCCTATACATTTGTGTCAACAGCGGACGCATTTGTATTAAAAGGAGCAAAGATTGTATTTGTTGATATCAGACCGGATACAATGAATATTGATGAGAAGCTGATCGAAGCGGCAGTTACAGAGAAGACAAGAGCAATCGTGCCAGTTCATTATGCAGGTGTTGCCTGTGAGATGGATACCATTATGGCAATCGCGAAGAAATATAATCTCAAAGTTGTTGAGGATGCTGCGCAGGGAGTGGATGCCTATTATAAAGGCAAAGCACTCGGCACGATCGGAGATTTCGGATGTTACAGCTTTCATGAGACTAAGAATTATACTATGGGAGAAGGCGGCGCGATCCTTTTCAACAACGATGAATATCAGGATAAAGCAGAGATCCTGAGAGAAAAAGGAACAGACCGAAGCAAGTTCTTCCGCGGACAGGTAGACAAGTATCGCTGGATGGATTATGGTTCTTCTTATCTTCCGAGTGAGCTGAATGCTGCATATCTGTATGCACAGCTGGAAGAACGTGAGAAGATTTTCAACAAGCGAATGGAAATCTATAATTACTATCATAAGAGTCTGGCACATCTTGCAGATGAAGGTAAAATTGAACAGCCGTATGTACCGGCGGAATGCAGCCATAATGCACATATGTATTATATTAAGGTTCATGACATTCAGGTGAGGACCCGTCTGATCAGTTATCTTCGTGAAAAAGGAATCTGCAGTGTATTCCATTATGTACCGCTTCACTCTGCTCCGGCAGGACAGAAATTCGGCAGATTTTCGGGAGAAGATGTCTACACGACGAGGGAGAGTGAACGTCTGTTAAGACTGCCGCTGTTTTATAATCTTGACATGGAAGATGTGAAGTATATTACGGATACGATCGCTTCCTTTGATGGATTTTAACCGAATCAAGTAAGTCGCCGGCTTCAAGTATGAATATCCGTTTGACCCGAATAGCGAAATTGGTGATTTTGTTCGTTTGGCGCAGTAACAGATATTCGGCATCAGGGGACAGACAGATAAGAGGACACAGTATTATGAAAAAAAGAAACCATTTATTTAAGATTGCATTGCTTTCCAGTGTGATTGCAATGACATCTGTACAGATGTGTGCAGCGGCAGAGGTGACTACACAGGACACTGCATCAACAGCAGAAACAGCCCCGGCATCTATTTCCACCAATGAAATTCCGGGATGGCCTGCAGGACCTGAAATCACATCAGAAACAGGCGTGTTGATAGATGCGGACAGTGGAACCGTTCTGTATAGCAAGGGTGGAGATGACATCCGCTATCCTGCAAGCATCACAAAGATTATGACATTACTTCTTGCAGTGGAGAATTGCTCTCTGAAGGAGGATGTGGTATTCACGGAAACAGGAACCCGTGACATCAGCTGGGATTCCGGAAATATCGGAATGCAGGTGGGCGAAGTAATGAGCATGAGGGCATGCCTTTATGCACTTATTATCCAGTCTGCCAATGAGGTTGCAGCTCAGATCGCGGAACATGTAGGCGGCACAGAGCAGAACTTCATAGATATGATGAACCAGCGTGCAGCAGAGATCGGATGCACGAATACACACTTTGCAAATGCCAGCGGACTGCCGGACCCGAACCATTATTCCACAGCCCATGACATGGCGCTGATCATGCGAGAAGGTCTGAAGAATAAGAAATTCCGCAGGATCATCGGCACCACAGATTATACGATCAAACCAACAAATATGAACAGTGAAGCAAGGGTTCTGCATACGCACCATCCAATGTTTGCACCGGAAAGTGGTTATTACTATAATGGATGTATCGGTGGCAAGACCGGATACACCAGTGAGGCAGGCAATACTCTTGTGACAGCAGTTGAGCAGAATGGAACCACTTATATTACAGTGACTATGAAGGCGGCAGATCTTGCCGTTGCCAGCACAGATTCCACAGCGCTGTTCAATTATGGCTTTCAGAATTTCACAAAACTACAGGTAAATGGTGGAGAAATCCTTGCGCCAAACGGTGTGACTGTGGATAATCTGACTGTTCAGGAATTACAGGAGAACGGAGAGACAGTGGATAGCTATTATTACAATGATTATCTGCTGGGAAGCGTCACAGTTCCGGAAGCAACACCAACACCGGAACCAGCAGCGGATACTGCTTCAGAGAACGGAGGCGGGGCAGATACGTCTGATGGAAGTGAGACAGTTCAGTCTGACAGTACACAGACCTCAGATCAGACAAAGACCACTGCCGAAGACTCACAGACTTCTGCTGGGAGGCTTCAACTGAGAAAAATCCTGCTTGGTATAGGAGCAGCTATGGTTCTGCTTATTATCATTCTCTGTATCGCACTTGCAAGAAAAGAGCGGAGATATAGTGAGTAGTAACGATATTTGACTGATAGAATATAAAAGAATGATTACTGTTTAGTAGTGAACAGTAGCAAATAATGACATAGCATAAGAGAGGAAATCAAAATGGGAAAAATTAAAGTAACAGAATGCGGTGGAATCAAAGGATTAAAAGTAGTAGAACCAACAGTTTTCGGAGATGCCAGAGGATATTTCATGGAAACATACAACTACAATGACTTCAAAGAAGCAGGGATCGACGTAGAATTCGTACAGGACAACCAGTCCAGCTCCCACAAAGGAGTACTTCGCGGACTTCACTTCCAGATCAACTATCCGCAGGACAAACTTGTCCGTGTTGTAAACGGTGAAGTATTTGACGTAGCAGTAGACCTTCGTGAAGGTTCTGAAACATATGGCAAATGGTTTGGCGTTGTACTTTCCGCAGAGAACAAGAAACAGTTCTTTATCCCTAAGGGATTTGCACACGGATTCCTGGTACTTTCCGAACATGCGGAATTTGTTTACAAATGCTCTGATTTCTATCATCCAAATGATGAGGGCGGCCTGATCTGGAATGACCCGGATATCGGAGTAGAATGGCCAATTCCGGAAGGAATGGAATTAAGCTTTTCTGACAAAGATACCAAATGGGGAAGCTTCAAGGATTACCGCAAATAGGAGAACGAGAGATTGAGTACAATTTTTTCTTTACCAAAAGATATTTATAAAAACAGACGGCTTGTGGCAAAGCTGGCAAAGAATGACTTCAAAACAAGATACGCAGGCTCTTATCTGGGAATCGTATGGGCATTTATCCAGCCCGTGATCACGATCCTGGTATACTGGTTTGTATTCTCTGTAGGCTTTCGTTCAGGAACCGGAGATCTGGGAGTTCCGTTTGTTCTTTACCTGGTAGCAGGTATCGTACCCTGGTTCTTTTTCCAGGACGCGCTGATCGGAGGAACGAACTCTCTGCTGGAATATAATTATCTGGTAAAAAAAGTAGTCTTTAATATCAGTGTCCTTCCGGTAGTTAAGATTATTTCTGCTATGTTTGTGCATGCGTTCTTCGTATTATTTACGATCATTCTGTATGCAGCTTATGGGAAATTTCCTGACCTTTATTATCTCCAGATCATTTATTACAGCGGATGCGTATTTATGCTGGTTCTGGGCTTGTCTTATGCAACCAGTGCAATTGTTATCTTTTTCAGAGATCTGACACAGATCATCAACATCGTACTTCAGGTAGGCGTATGGCTGACACCGATCATGTGGATCGTTGAGAATACCCCTCTGGTGGGACATCCGGTGATCATGAAGATCCTGAAACTGAATCCGATGTACTATATCGTTTCCGGATACAGAGATACCTTCCTGATGAAGAATTGGTTCTGGGAACACGCAGGATGGACCATTTATTTCTGGGCATTTACATTCCTGTGCTTCTTATTCGGCAGCTGGGTATTCAAATGTCTGCGCATTCATTTCGCAGATGTCCTGTAGAAGAAAGAGAGTAAGGTGTTCACAGATTATGTTTTTATGCAGTAAGTGCAGAAGATGGAGTGGACAGCAGTTATAGAGATACAGATATGGCAGAAAGGAAATAACGTGGAGAACAAGAAAGTAATTCAGGTGAAAGACCTCACCAAGATGTATAAATTATATGATAAGCCCTCCGACAGACTCAAAGAAGCGCTTGGGCTTACCAGAAAGAAACTTTACAAAGAACATTATGCGCTTCATGATGTCAACTTTGATATTTATGAAGGCGAGTGTGTGGGTATTATCGGAACCAATGGTTCCGGTAAATCCACGATCTTAAAGATCATTACCGGCGTTCTGACTCCTACTTCAGGAGAAGTAAAAGTAGACGGAAGAATTTCCGCACTTCTGGAACTGGGAGCCGGATTTAATATGGAATATTCAGGACTTGAGAATGTGTATCTGAATGGAACCATGATTGGTTTTTCAAAAGAAGAGATTGATGCCAGACTGAATGATATTCTGGAATTTGCAGACATTGGAGACTTTATCCACCAGCCTGTAAAGACATATTCCAGCGGTATGTTCGTGCGTCTGGCTTTTGCTGTCGCGATCAATATTGATCCTGAGATCCTTGTAGTAGACGAGGCATTATCTGTAGGTGACGTATTTTTCCAGGCAAAATGCTACCATAAATTCGAGGAATTTAAGAAACAGGGCAAAACGATCCTGTTCGTAAGCCATGACCTGAGCAGTGTTTCCAAATACTGTGACAGGGTTGTCCTTCTGAATAAAGGCGTGAAGATGGACGAAGGTTCCCCGAAGCAGATGGTTGACTTGTACAAACAGCTTCTGGTAGGACAGAGTCCTGTGAAACAGAGTGAAGCTGCGATTGATGAGCAGGTTTCAGCAGGAAATGGAGAGGATCTGGGAGATTTTCAGGTGAATCCGAACATGCTGGAATACGGAAGCCGCATTGCCGAGATCATAGATTTCCGTGTGATCGATGACAAAGGAATGTGTTCCAATACCATTGAAAAGGGAAGCGAATTTAAGATCCGCATGAAAGTCCGTTTTAACGAAGATATTCAGGAGCCGATCATGGCGTACACATTCAAGAATATCCAGGGAACGGAGATCACAGGTACAAACACCATGTATGAGAATGCAAAGGTAGAACGCTCCGGAAAGGGCGATGTATGTACTGTGACTTTCACACAGAATATGAATCTCCAGGGCGGTGAATACCTCCTGTCATTTGGATGTACCGGATATAAGAACGGAGATTTTACAGTATTCCACAGACTTTATGATGCATGTAATGTGACAGTTATTTCCAGTAAGAATACCGTAGGGTTCTATGACATGGATTCAAAAGTAGAAGTCAGGTGCGGCGAGTAATTTGTGGATATACGGTGGAGACTTTGGGCTTCGGGCACAGATTAAGTTTGCAAAACAAACGATATTCACTGGGCTTTGCATAAGGAGGCTCGGCTTTCCTGTACCGCAAAGCATGTTGCTGGGCAAAGTGAACAGTAACAAAAATAAATGAGCGTGAGGAATATATATGGAAGAAAAAATCGGAAAAGTAGTCCTGGATACGACCTGCTATCTCGGACAGGACTTATACAGCGATGGTGCGATAGAGGATGAGATGCTTGCGATTTCCAGAGATTTTGCACCAGAAGAATTTAACAGAGTCATCAGCGAGCGCAAAAGCTGGCCAATCCTGTATCATTTTTCTCATATCAGAGAGAACATCTTAAGCTGGCTTCCTTTCACGGGAGAGGAGAGGGTTCTGGAGATCGGTTCCGGATGCGGAGCTGTCACAGGTGCTCTGTGTGAGAAGGCAAAGGAAGTTACCTGCATCGAGCTTTCCATGAAGAGAAGTAAGATCAACGCATACAGACATCAGGCTCAGGATAACCTAAAGATCCTTGTAGGAAACTTCCAGGAAATCGAGAAGAATCTGACTGAGAAATACGATTACATTACTCTGATCGGTGTATTTGAATATGGTGAATCTTACATTCAGAGCGAGAACCCATATGTGGATTTCCTGAAGATCATTTCCAGACATCTGAAGCCAGACGGAAAGATCATTCTGGCAATCGAGAACAAGCTGGGACTGAAATACTGGGCAGGATGCACAGAGGATCATTTCGGAACTCTGTTCGAAGGAATCCAAGGATATCCGAATACCAAAGGCGTGAAGACTTTCTCCAGAAAAGAATTTAACACGATCCTTAAAGATGCCGGAGACTTAAAAGCTGACTGGTATTATCCATATCCGGATTACAAATTTCCGATGACTATCCATTCAGACAGATATCTCCCTGCCAGCGGAGAGCTGAATATGAAGGATTACAACTTCGACAGACTGCGTCTTGGGCTGTTTCAGGAATCTCAGGTATACAACACACTTCTGAGCAATGACCTGTATCCGCAGTTTTCTAATTCGTTCCTTCTTGTGATCGGAAAAGAACAGCCGCAGATGGAGCCGGTTTACGTGAAATTCTCTAATGAGAGAAATCAGAAGCTTTCCATTTATACAGAGATCAGCCAGACTGCTGAAGGCAGACTGACAGTAAAGAAAGTACCAACCCAGAAGAAAGCCACAGAGCATGTACAGAAGCTGAAAACAATTTATGAAAATCTGACCAGTATGTACAGAGAAGAGGGAATTGAAGTAAACCGTTGCACACTTAAAGAAAATAGTGCAGAACTGGAATATCTCACAGGAATTACTCTGGAGGACAAGCTGGATCACCTTCTGGAAGATGGCAGAACGGATGAGCTGGAGGAATTATTCTTCACTTATATTCAGAAGGTAAAGAATATTCACGAGAAGAAAGCATTTGAGAAAACACCAGAATTCATTCGTGTATTCGGAGATGTAAATCTGCGTTCTGATCTGAAGAGTACAGAGGTATCCAATATAGACTTCGTTCCTGCAAATATCATTCTCTCTGAGGACAGAGTATCAGTGATTGATTATGAATGGACATTTACATTCCCTGTGCCATCCCAGTTTCTGGTTTATCGTATGATCTTCTACTATCTGGAACTGAACGACAAACGTGGAGTATTAAAGAGCAGAAACTTCTACGAGAAAGCCGGCATCACAGAGAAAGACATAGAAGTATACGTGCAGATGGAACACAATTTCCAGCAATATATCCTTGGTGAACATACCGCAATGCGAAACATGTATGCCGAGATTTCCCCGGGACGTGTGGAAATGGCAGACTATTATGCAGAGAAGAAGCAGGAGTCCATGGAGAATCTTCAGATTTTCTGGGATAACGGAAAGAGCTTCAATGAAGCGGATTCCGTGAGATACCTGTTCAGAAACAGAAAAATTCAGGCGGAGTTCAAACTTCCAGAACATACCACAATGCTCAGACTTGATCCGGGTGAAATGGCAAAAGGTCTCAGAATCATAAAGATGAACTGGGATGACGGAAGCACTGTGAAATTCCATACAGATGGATGCGAGGTAGCGGACGGAGAATTCTATTTTGGAGGGGATGATCCGCAGATCATTATAGACAGTGTTCCTGAGAATACGAAGTCCATGGAAATGGAAATGGAGATTCTGGATGACAAAACAACAGAGAAGAAATTCTGGAACATATATACAGAACAGAAACGGGCAATGGACCAGATGAGTCAGGAACTTGCACAGAAGAAAGCACTGGTTGATCAGGTAGAAAGCAGCAAGGCATGGAAAGTTTACCGTGCTATTAAAAGGGTTTAAAGGGATAAATTATGGGAAATATACTTTGGAGTGTGGACAAGAAAATATACAGCGACAAAGAAAATCATACTCTGACCATTACCGGATGGGCAGTAACAAAAGACCAGACAACATATGATTTTTCTCTTTATGGTTCAGGAAAGGAGCTCTCTTTTCCTGAACCTTCGCGCTATGAAAGAGCGGATGTAGCTGAAAATCTGAAAGAAACAGTAAAAGAAATAAAAAACGCAGGCTTTACAGTAAAGATACCGGAAATCCTGCAGCTTGCGCAGGAGCATGAGAACTTCCAGCTTGCACTGCAGGCAGGAGATGAAAAAGAAATCATCTGGGAAGCCAGTGCACAGCAGGTGAAGGATTTCTGCATAGAGAGCCTGATCGAATATTATATTGACGAAGAACAGATCACTCAGGGAAACATCCTGACCATCAAGGGATGGGTAGTAAACCAGATGGATTCTGATGATGTATTTGTACAGGACACAGATGGAAAAGTTCTGGAGTGTACCATCACCAGACACAGACGTCCTGATGTAGAAAAAGCAAAAGGAATCTCTGAGTCTGAGAAAAGAAATCTTGGATTCAGCATCACTGCAGATCTGGAGAACATACACGATCAGAACATCTGCATCTGCTTCCGCGGACAGGACGTGCAGAAAACATATACTGTAAATGTAAAGAAATTAAAGAGAGAGAATACAGGTCTCTATCAGCAGATGAAACTTCTGTCTCTGGAGAACAGACAGAAGAATCATGCGTATATAAAAGAAAACGGGATTGGAAGATTTTTCCGTTATGTACGCAATTCTCAGCTTAAGGATGGTGAGCAGGATTATGAGGACTGGCTCAAAGATCACGAAGCATTCCGAAAGGAACTGAAGAGACAGAAGAATGCGGTCTTTTCTTATTCACCTCTGATCAGTATCGTTATTGTACTGGCAGATACAGATGTGAGACGCCTGAAGAATGTGATCGATGCATATACAGATCAGACCTACGATAACTGGCAGCTCTGTCTGGTGGACGCCAATGAAGGAGAAGAAACCGGAGAGTTTTTACGAAAGAAATATAAAAAAGAGATTCGACTTTCTTATAAGAAAGTTACAGAGAATAAGGGAATCTCTGAGAATCTGAATGCAGCACTGAAACTGGCAATGGGAGATTATGTACTGTTTGCGGATCAGGAGACAGTACCTGCGCCGGATGCTCTTTTCTGTATGGTTAAGGCAGTCACTGAGAAGAAAGCAGACATGATCTATACAGATGAAGATCAGATCAGTGTGGATGGAAAACAACATTATGAACCGAAATTCAAACCGGATTTCAATCTGTACAGATTACGAGAGAACAATTATATTGGACGGTTCTGGGCAGTCCGGAAAGAAATTATGGAGCAGTCTGGATGGTTCAATCCGCAGTACGACGGAGCCGAGAATTTCGATATGCTTTTAAGATGCAGCGAACAGGCTGCGCAGATTGTGCACATTCCAAGAGTTCTCTGCCATAACATGGATGCCGGACAGCAGCTGTCACAGGAAGAGAAACAGAAAGCCGGGGAAGCCGGAAGAAAAGCACTGGAAGAGCACTATCACAGAGTACAGATCCCTGCCGCTGTAGAACAGACAGAGAAACCGGGATGGTACAGGAGCCATCTGGCTATTCAGGGAGAGCCGCTGGTCTCTATCATTATTCCGAGTAAAGATCACATCAATGACCTGGATCTCTGTGTTACTTCCATAGAAGAGAAGAGCACCTGGAAGAATTATGAGATCATTGTTGTAGAGAATAACAGTGTGGAGAAGGAAACCTTCGTATACTATGAAACACTGAAGAATCGATATCCAAATGTCAGGATCCTTACCTGGAAAAAAGAATTCAACTATTCTGCCATCAACAATTTTGCAGTGAGAGAAGCCCAGGGAGAATATCTGCTGTTTCTCAATAATGACGTAGAGATCATCACCGATTCCTGGTTAGAAGAGATGCTTCAGCTTTGTCAGCAAAAAGGTGTCGGAATGGTTGGAGCGAAACTCTACTATCCGGATGATACCATTCAGCATGCCGGGGTAGTAGTTGGACTTGGCGGGGTTGCGGCACATGTTTTATGTAAACTTCCGCGTGATGCAGAAGGATATATGGGACGTCTGCGCTGCGTACAGGAGATGAGCGCAGTCACAGCAGCGTGCATGATGGTAAAGACTTCTGTTTTCAAATCTGTTGAGGGATTTGACGAGGAACTCAAAGTTGCATTTAATGACATTGACCTCTGTATGAAAGTAAGAAGCAAAGGCGAAAAGATTATTTTTACCCCATATGCAGAGTTGTATCACTATGAATCCAAATCCAGAGGAATGGAAGACACTCCGGAGAAGCAGCTGCGTTTCTCCAGAGAAGTCAACTGTTTCCGCAGAAAATGGGAACGGGAGCTGTTGAAGGGAGATCCTTATTACAGTCCGAACCTGACATTAAATAACACAGACTGCTCTCTGAGAAAACTGGAGAGAAACGGAGATTAACATGCCTAAGGAAATATTTGAAGTAGTAAGAGAGAGATTTCATTTATCAGACAGAACTCAGTATATTGTTCAGGGCCACTGGCCGAAAACGGCGAAATTAGAGGCGTATCTGGACAATAAAAAGCTGGAAACATCTGTAAAAGAGAATGAGAACGTAAGTGCTCTGGAGCGTTTTCAGGATCCGGAGAAAATGGAAGGAATGCAGATTACAGCAACCATCCAGATTCCAGAGAATCTGAGCAGCTATCATAAACTGGTGATCTATGAAAAGTTCCCGGACAAAAAGCAGACCTGGTTTTCCATCACAGCCCGTGAGTTGGATAAAAAGAGAGATAAGCCGCAGGTTTATTTCGAAGAGGAGAAAGCAGAGCAGGGAACTGTTCGTATCAGGGGATGGGCCATTGCACCGAAACCGGTGACAATCCGTATCTTTGATGCAGACAAAAAGCCGATTACTGCTGAGATCCAGAGAACAGACAGAGTAGATGTAAATCAGTTATTTGAAGAAACTCAGGATCCGGGAAAGACAGGATTCTTCTCCGAGATCACGAATGTTTCCGGAAAATGCCTGTATGTAGTTTTCTACGCAGGAGAGAAGAAGACGGTACACGTAGTTCCACTTCGAAAAGCAGACATTCTGGCAAAGAAAGTCGATAAATATGTAGAAAAAGGTATCCGCTACTGGAAATCCCAGGGTATGACGGCACTTGCAGAGAAAGTAGTCACTAAGGTAAAAAATGTCCGCCAGGGTCCGCCGACCTACCAGAAATGGATCAGACATCATCTGCCTGGAAAAGCCGAACTGGAGAAACAGCGTAAGACTACATTTGGATACAATCCAAAGATTTCTTTTGTAGTACCGCTGTATAAGACACCGGAAAAATATCTGCGCAGACTGGTAGAATCTCTTCAGGAGCAGACTTATTCCAACTGGGAACTGTGCTTCTCTGACGGAAGCGGAGCCGAGTCACCACTGACCGATTTATTAAAAGAGCTGTCAGCAAAAGACAAGAGGATCAAATATGTTTCCCATGATGAGGCACTGCAGATCTCAGAGAATACCAACAGTGCGATCGAGATTGCTGCTGGTGACTTTATTGCATTTGCAGACCATGATGATGAGCTGACTCCGAATGCGCTGTTTGAGTGTGTGAAAGCATTAAATGACAGACCGCAGACACTGGTGATTTATACAGATGAAGATAAGATGTCCATGGACGGACATAAATTCTTCCAGCCGCACTTTAAACCGGACTACAATCCGGATCTGCTCTGTACAGTAAACTATATCTGCCATCTGTTTGTAGTTTCACGAAAAGTAATTGAGAAGACCGGCGGACTGAGAAGCGAGTTTGACGGTGCCCAGGATTATGATTTTGTATTCCGCTGCGTGGAAACAGTTAAAGATGAGGAGATTTACCATATTCCGAAGATTCTGTATCACTGGCGCTGTCACGAAGACTCTACAGCAGAGAATCCGGAGAGCAAGCTATATGCGTTTGAGGCCGGAAAACGTGCAGTACAGGAACATTACAACAGAACCGGAATTAAGGCAGAGGTGCTTAAGGGAGAATATCTTGGATTATACAGAACGAAATTTATCAGAGATTATGATCCGCTGATCTCCATTATTATTCCAAACAAAGACCACATTGATGATCTGAAGAGATGTATGGATTCTATTGAACAGAATTCTACTTACAAAAACTATGAGTATATCATTGTGGAGAACAACAGTACAGACCCTGCGACCTTTGAATATTACAAGAAGCTGGAAGCTGAGAATCCGAAAGTACACATGGTATACTGGGACGGAATCTTTAATTATTCCGCGATCAATAATTACGGCGCATCTTTTGCAAAGGGTGAGTATCTGCTTCTTCTGAATAATGACACAGAGATCATTAATCCGGACTGTCTGGAGGAACTGCTTGGCTACTGTATGCGCAGTGATGTTGGTGCAGTAGGAGCCAGACTCTATTACGAGGATGACACCATTCAGCATGCCGGCGTTGTGATTGGATTCGGAGGAATTGCAGGACATTGTTTCGTTATGCAGAAGAGAGGCACAACAGGATACTGCCACAGAATTATCTGTGCACAGGATTACAGTGCAGTTACAGCAGCCTGCATGATGGTAAAGAGATCCGCCTTTGATGCAGTAGGAGGACTTTCCGAAGAACTGGCAGTTGCATTTAATGATATTGACTTCTGTATGAAACTTCGTCAGGCAGGATATCTGATCGTGTATAATCCTTATGCGGAATTATATCACTATGAGTCCAAGTCCAGAGGTCTTGAGGACACGCCGGAGAAGGTAGCACGATTTAATAAAGAGATTGCTGCTTTTGAGAAAAAATGGCCAGATATTTTAAGAGATGGAGATCCGTACTATAATCCGAACCTCACATTAAAAAGCCAGGATTTCTCACTGAAGAGAATCTGAAAAGTATCCATGGATTTTGACTTGTAACTGTGAAGGTACGGAACAGTTATTCTGAAAATAAAAATGAATGTGAAAGAAGATATGTCAAAGAAAATAGAGATTAATGAAAAAAGCATGACCATAGCTTTTGTACTCCTTGCGTTTATCATTCTGACGGTCTGGGCGATGACCCAGCCGTTTAATGCAGGACCGGATGAACATATGCGATATCTTGTTGCAAACTATATTTATACTCATCATGGAGCACTGCCAAAGGGTGATGATGAAGCAGTACGAAACGCTACCTGGGGAATTTCCTATGCGTATTACCCGGTAGTATCCTATATGGTTTCTGCAGTTTTTATGCGGATCGTCAGATTCTTTGGAAACCCAGGAAACTATATGTTCCGTGCTGCGCGTATGGCAGATGTGCTGTTTGTCACAGGTGCAGTATATTTTCTGGTAAAAGCTTCCGGAAAATTATTTTCAAAGGAGAAGTACTCAAAAGAAGCGAGATGGTTATTTGCAGCACTGGCAGGATTTATGCCTCAGGCGATTTTTCTGGGAACTTATGTAAATACGGATTCTCTGGCACTGTTGGCAGCAGCCATGCTTCTGTATGTATGGGCCTCTTATCTGAAAGAGGACTGGACCTGGAAGAATTGTATTCTTCTTGCTGTGGGAATGGCAATCTGTGCATTGTCCTATTACAATGCATATGGATGGATCCTGTGTAGCTTTTTCTTCTTCTGTCTGACGATTTTATTGTGTAGAGAAGAAGCTTTTGGACAGAGAGTAAAATTCCTTTTCAGCAGAGGACTGGCGATCACTGGTGTGACACTGGGACTCTGCGGATGGTGGTTCATCCGAAACGGACTTTTATACAACGGGGATATTCTTGGAAGAAAAGCAAGCGCCGCCTGTGCAGAGAAATATGCGTTAAAGGATTACCGGCCGTCCAATTATCCGACTCCGCAGAAATTGGGATGGACATGGAAGGACATCCTGATCTATCAGGATCCGGGATGGTATCACAACTGGGTAGTGACTGTCTGTGTAAGTTTTATCGGTACCTTTGGACTGATGGAAATTTACATGCCTTATACGGTCAGCAAGCTGTATATGGTATTTTTTGCAGCAGGCATTCTCAGTACATTCTTTGTAAAAGGAATGTACAGACTGAAAAAGAGAATGTATGTTACACAGAAGAAAACCGTAGGCACAGATACCTGGAAAATAAAGACAAAAGTAATTTCCAGGAAATGGAATAAGCAGGGCATTTTTCATCTGATCATGATACTGGCGATTTTGATTCCTGTAGGATTATTTATGGATTATGTGTACTACAGCGACAATCAGGCACAGGGAAGATATATTATTCCTGCGCTGTATCCGCTGATGTATTTCGTGACTGTAGGATGGGATAATATTCTTACCAGAGTGGTCAGAAATGAGAAAATACGAAGCTGGATTTACAGAGTACTGACTGCATTATTTGTTATTGCACCATTTGCATGCTGGGCATTTCTGGTGCTTCCATATTATGCGAAATAAAAATGATTGATTTATGCAGCTATGTATCGAAAAATACTTTTTAGGATTAACGTTATTGGGTTATGAGCAAGTAGCGAAGCAGATGATTTTATCCATTTGACTGGATTATGAAAAACGGGAATTACCACATTAGAAGGTAATTCCCGTTTTTGATATTCTTTTATTTGCCTGGTGAATCCTGAAGACAGGGCTATTATGACTTGATCACTTTGATCAGCAGGAAGAGGAAGAACAGCAGAAATGCCGCTCCGATCGCTCCGATAATATAATATGGAGTTGTCGTATGAGAAGCAGAATATTTCTGTGCTGCTTCCATATTCTTCTGACCTGTGACAGCGGCCTCATTTGTCTCCTGCTCAGTATCTTCAAGAACTGCAGTTCCTACAGGTGCTCCACCAAAGTAATATTGACGGATGATCTGTCCGTCAGAAGAAGTATCCTCAGTAGTCAGATTGTCCTCAGTAGCACCGTTTGGTGTAATGACCGTACCGCCGGAGATACGGTTGAAATCATTGTCTGCGATAGTCAGAGGAGAGAAATTGTCAAATCCATAATTAAGAAGCGCAATTGCCTCGTCATCTGTGACACCGGATGCGCCGTTTAACACAACACATACAAGATTCATATTATTCTTGGAAGCCTCGCATACCAGAGTACTTCCGGAAGCTTCAGTGTAACCTTCTTTTCCACCGATACATGGCTCATAATAACCGTCACTGGCATTGTTGATCATAGTGAAACTGTTTGTAAGTACACGCTCACCGCCGGAAACATTGGTTGCCGGGATTGTATAGGAAGTGGTTGCAGCAATCGTTCGAAATGTTTCATTTGTCATGGCAGTCTCCATGATCAGTGCCATGTCATGAGCAGTTATATGCTGGTTCTCATCCGGAAGACCGGTCGGATTAGTAAAAACGGTATTGGTACATCCAAGTTCCTGTGCACGGGCATTCATATTCTGTACGAACGCATCCACAGAACCTCCTACATGTTCCGCAACCTGCAGGGCGATATCATTTGCAGATCCAACCATAATAGCATACAGACACTGTTCCATAGTGAACACTTCGTCAATCTGTGAGGAAATATTGGCTCCTCCGTCTGTGACACCGGATACACCGGTAGCTGTCATAGTTACCTGCTCATCCAGACTGCTGTTCTCAAGGGCAAGCAGGCAGGTCATAATTTTGACTGCGCTGGCAGGATAGAGCGGCTGATCTGCATTCTTGGAATAAAGGACTGTGTTAGTGGAAGTCTCCATCACGATCGCTGCAGTGGAGGAAATATCAGAAGCCTGCGGCCATCCGTCAGTTCCGTTTGTAGTAACGATGGAAGGGTCTGCTGTCTGTACCTGTGCTTGGGCAGCTGCCTGGTCTGTATCAGTTATCTCAGCAGCTTCTTCAGCAGCAAAAACCGGAAGCTGGGAAAAGACAGTAACGGTACTGAGTCCCAGAGCCAGCAGAGCTGCGGTAATTCTTTTTTTCTTCATGTTATAATAATACTCCTGTGTTAAAATCTAATAATCAGGTAAAGTTACTTTTCACTCTGTGCATCGCGAAGCGCATTACTGAGAACGGAGTGAACAGCAACCTTTGCATAGTTACTGTTCACTCCGTTCGCAGTAACGTAGCCAAAATTCATTCCAAATTGCCTGCGGCAATGGAATTTTGGCTTGTATGTCTCGGGATTTTGGCATATTCATGCCAAAACACCTCGCGGGATAGTGGTGTGTGAACAGTAACTTTGCATACAAAAGCAGTATAACACATTCTCCGCGTTTCTTGCAAAAAATATCATACAATGTTAAAATAAAAAATCATAGAAAAAATCGAGGTTAATATATGAGCAGAAAACAATCAGCAGGAGGAAAGATTCAGTGGACGAGAATGCTGAAGAAACTTTCTCCTTACACGATCCAGAAAGGGTTTCGCTATCTGAAACATTACGGCCCAAAAGAATTCTGGATCAGGCTGCATGAACGTTTCGAGCCGGAAGAAGTACCATATGGCCCATGGTACCAGGCATACGTTCCAGATCAGGAAACGCTGGAAGCGCAGAAGAAACACAAATTTGACTACAGACCACTGATCAGCATTGCGGTACCGGCTTATCAGACACCTGTGGAATTCCTGAAGCAGATGATCGAATCGCTGATCAGTCAGACCTATCCGGAATGGGAACTGTGCATTGCAAACGCAAGCCCGGACAATGAAGAAATGCAGAGAGTTCTGGCAGATTATTCAGCAAAAGATTCCAGGGTGAGATTCTGCAATCTCAAAGAGAATCTGGGAATTGCAGAGAACACAAATCGGGCATTTTCCATGGCAAAAGGCGAGTTTATGGGACTTCTCGATCATGATGATCTGTTGGCACCGAATGCATTGTATGAGATCGTGCAGGCATTACAGGATCATCCGCAGGCAGACGCACTTTACACGGATGAGGACAAAGTTACCACAGAACTGGACGAGCATTTCCAGCCACATCTGAAACCGGACTTTAACCTGGATCTGCTGCGTTCCAATAACTATATCTGTCATTTCTTTGTCGTGCGCCGAAGCATTGTGGAGAAGGCAGGCGGTTTCCGTAAGGAGTTTGACGGAGCACAGGATTATGACTTTATTTTCCGATGCACGGAGAATGCCAGAGAAGTTCTGCATGTTCCGGAGATCCTTTACCACTGGAGAACTCACAAGGCATCTACTGCTGACAACCCTGCAAGTAAGATGTACGCATTTGAAGCCGGAAAGAGAGCAATAGAGGCAAACCTTGAGAGAACAGAAACCAAAGGAGTAGTAAGCCATACCCAGGATCTTGGATTCTACCGTGTGAAATATCCTGTACAGGGAAAACCGCTGGTATCCGTGATCATTCCGAATAAGGATGAGAAAGAAACCCTCCAGACCTGTATGGAAATGTTAAATAGCAACACTTCTTATCAGAATTTTGAGATTATTATTATAGAGAACAACAGTACTACCGATGAGATTTTCAGATATTACAAAGAACTTTCAAAGGATCCGAGAATTCATCTTCTGCGCTGGGGAAAAGAATTCAACTATTCAGCAATCAATAACTTTGGCGTAGCACATGCAAAAGGGGAGTATCTGCTTTTTCTGAATAATGATATTAAATCCATTAATCCGGACTGGATGGAAGAACTGCTTGGCGTATGCCAGCGCCCGGAAGTTGGCGGAGTGGGAGCAAAGCTGATCTATCCGGATAATACGATCCAGCATGCAGGATGTGTAGTTGGAATGGGCGGCATTGCAGGCCACATGTTTGTAGATATGCCGGCAGACCGGACGGGGTATCTTCACAAAGCGTCCCTGCTTCAGGATATGAGTGCAGTTACGGCAGCGTGTCTGATGATGAAGAAAGAAGTTTTTGAGGAGGCAGGAGGATTTACCGAAGAGTTGGCAGTGGCATTTAACGATGTGGATCTGTGCCTGAAAGTAAGAAAGAATAATCATCTGATCGTATATGATCCATATGCAAAGCTTTATCATATGGAGTCGAAGACCAGAGGAGCAGAGGACAGTAAGGAGAAAGTTCGCCGTTTCCAGACAGAAATCGAATATATGCGCTGTCACTGGCTTGATATTCTTAAGAATGGAGATCCTTACTATAACAAGAATCTGTCTCTTACTAAATGGAATTATTCCCTAAAACCGATTCCGGGAATGGAGACTGCAGAGATGAAGACAGGACAGAACAAAGAGAAATCAGCGAATACGGGGAGGAAATCATGCAGGAAGTATCAGTGATTATTCCGAACTTTAACGGTATGGCTTATCTGGATGGCGTACTGGCAGGACTGGAATGCCAGACTGTGAATAATTTTGAGGTGATTCTGGTGGATAATGGTTCCAGTGATGGAAGCTGTGCTTTTGTTTCTGCCAGATATCCGTGGGTACATCTGATCGAACTGCCGGAGAATTTTGGATTCTGTAAAGCGGTCAATGAGGGGATCAAAGCGTCCAGGGCGCCATATGTACTGCTTTTAAATAATGACATTGAAGTGACAGAGAATTTTATCGAAGAAATGATTTCAGCGATCCGGAGACATCCAAAAGCGTTTTCTTGTGCTGCCAGAATGATCCAGTTCCATGACAGAGACAAACTGGATGATGCAGGAAATTATTACTGTGCACTTGGATGGGCCTATGCAAGAGGTAAGGGAAAAGATATCCATACCTATGAGAAAGAGGAGAAGATTTTTGCTTCCTGTGCAGGTGCTGCTATTTACAGAAAGAAGATTTTCGACAAGATCGGTTTATTTGACGAGGAACATTTTGCCTATCTGGAAGATATGGACGTAGGATACCGGGCAAGGATCCATGGATATGAGAACTGGTATGCGCCGGACGCGATGGTATATCATGTGGGAAGCGGCACAAGCGGTTCCAGATATAATCAGTTCAAGATCCGCTATTCCTCCAGAAATAATATTTATCTGATCTACAAGAATATGCCGGTTTTACAGATCATTCTGAACCTGCCGTTTCTTGTGGCCGGTTTTGGGGTTAAGATTTTATTCTTTGCTTTGAAAGGTTTTGGCAGAGAATACATTGCAGGGATCAAGAATGGATTTCAGATCAGTGAAAAAAATCGCAAAGTATCCTTCAAAATGCGGAATTTGCCAAACTATTTTAAAATACAGTTTGAATTGTGGGTGAATATATTCAGGCGCTTCCGCGAATGATAAGAAAGAAGCACTGAAACATATAAAATAGTAACAAAAGAATTCATAGAAATTTTATAAAATTCAGAACAAGATTTTATTGCTTTTGCAAATCAACTATTATAATATAAGGATACTGAGGTCAAAAGAATCTTTTTGACCTTGCCGAAAGGCAATGAAAAAATGAGGTGACAAAAGATTGTTAAAGGACAATGAAAAGAATTTCAGTCGTCTCCATATGCTTGTTGATACAATTGTACTGGTGATTTCTTACTTTCTTGCATGGATGATCCGTTTCGTAGGTCCTATGGCTGCAACGGCAGTTAGAACAAGGAGTTTCCAGCAGTACATGATGATGTTGATTCTGATCATACCTGTTTATCTGCTTTTGTATCAGGCATTCACGTTGTACACTCCTATGCGGATGCAGGGGCGCCGACTTGTACTGGCTAATATCATAAAAGCCAATTCGCTCGGGCTCCTTATTCTCATGTTCACATTTTATATGGTAAATGAGGGGGACTATTCCCGTTCCACTTATATTATGTTCTATGTGATCAATATCATACTTCAGTGGTGCACACGAATGCTGATCTTTACTCTTCTCAGAGATATGCGTGAGAAAGGACTTAATCAGAAGCAGATGATCTGCGTAGGATACAGCCGTGCAGCAGAAGAATATATTGACCGTGTTCTTGCGAATCCTCAGTGGGGATATGTGATCCGTGGGATTCTCGATGACAATGTGCCTGCGGGAACAGAATACAGGGGTATTAAGGTACTTGGAAGAATTGCCAATCTGAATATTATCCTTCCGGAGAACCGTCTGGATGAGATCGCGATCACACTCGGACTGAGTGAATATTACCGTCTGGAAGAGATTGTAGCTCTGTGTGAAAAGTCAGGAGTACACACGAAATTCATTCCGGACTATAATAAGATCATTCCAACAAAGCCATATACAGAGGATATTCTGGGGCTTCCGGTCATCAACATCCGTTATGTACCATTGAATAATACATTTAATGCACTGATCAAACGGGCTATGGATATTGTAGGATCGATCGTTGGTATTATCGTGACTTCACCGTTAATGATTCTGATGTGTCTGATCATTAAGCTGACTTCACCGGGCCCTCTGATCTATAAGCAGGAAAGGGTAGGCCTTCATAACCAGACATTCTGGATGTATAAGTTCCGTTCCATGGAAGTGCAGCCGGAGGCAGAAGAGAAGAAGGCATGGACAGTAAAGAACGACCCGAGAGTTACTCCAATCGGTAAGTTTATGCGTCACACCAGTATTGATGAGCTCCCGCAGCTTTTTAATATCCTGAAAGGCAATATGAGCCTTGTGGGACCGCGACCGGAACGACCGTTTTTTGTTGAGAAATTCAGAGAAGAAATTCCAAGATATATGGTGAAGCATCAGGTACGTCCGGGACTTACGGGATGGGCTCAGGTAAATGGCTACCGTGGAGATACTTCCATAAAAAAAAGGATTGAATGTGACCTTTATTATATAGAGAACTGGAGCATCGGACTGGATATTAAGATCATATTCCTTACATTTTTCAAGGGATTTATAAACAAGAATGCATATTAAGATAAGGGGAAAGAGTATGGCTAGACCAGGAAAAAAGAGAAAAGTACTGTTTGTACTTGAGATTATCGTACTGTTACTGTTCATTGGCGGACTGTATGTGTACGGACAGATTTCCTCCAGACTGGACAAGATTGAGCAGCCGGAACTGGATGAAGAGAAAGTAATTGTCAATCAAGAAGCTCCAAAGATGACGGGATATAAGACATATGTGCTTTTTGGTATTGATACTCGTGGAGAGGAATCTCGGTATTCAGCACAGAACAGTGATACCATGATTATTGTAAGTGTCAATAATGACACTAAAGAAGTACGAATGGTATCTGTATACAGAGATACACTTCTCAATGTCGGAGATGAGACTTATACAAAGGCAAATGCGGCCTATGCATATGGCGGACCGGAGCAGGCGATTTCCATGCTGAATACAAATCTGGATCTGGATATTACGGATTATGCAACAGCAGATTTCTCAGCACTCGTAGAAGTGGTAGATGATCTTGGAGGTCTGGATATGCCACTGTCCTATGCAGAGATTGAGCATATGAACAATTTCTGTGTTGAGACTTCCAAACTGACAGGCAAGGATTATACTCCGATTGAGAAACCGGAACCGAAACCGGAGGATCAGGAAGCAATAGTTGGAACTTATCATCTGAATGGTGTACAGGTAACTTCTTACTGCCGTATCCGTTATACAGCAAGTCTGGATATGGGACGTACAGAGCGTCAGAGACGTGTACTTGGAATGCTCTTTGATAAAGCAAAGATAGCAGGTCTTTCCTCTATCTTTAAGATTATGGATGATGTATTCCCAATGGTAACAACCTCTCTTTCCAAACAGGATATTCTGGGACTGATCCCGACTCTGGTTGGATACAAATTTACTGACAGTACAGGATTCCCGCAGAAATTCAAATTCTCCAATATCAAAGGCAGTATCATTGTTCCTACAGATTTGGAGAACAATGTAGTTGAACTTCATAAGTTCCTGTATGATGATCAGGATTATACTCCATCTTCAGAGGTAGTAACACGCAGCAATAAGATTCTTGAGATCGTAGGCGGTGAGAGCCAGCTGGATGATGCAGCGAAGACTACTACACAGGATACCACAACTACAACAGACACATTTGTATGGTCTGAGAATAATACTTCTGATAGCAGCTATGACACCAGTGGAGATTATAGTTACGATAACGACTATGATAATGATTATTCCGGTGGTGGAGACTATTCTGGCGGTGGAGATGATTATTCCGGTGGTGGTGATACCAGTGGTGGAGATGATTATTCCGGTGGTGGTGATACCAGTGGTGGAGATGACTATTCCGGTGGTGGCGATACCAGTGGTGGAGATGACTACTCAGGCGGAGATGACTATTCCGGTGGAGATGATACCAGTGGAGACGGTGGATTCGAAGACGGTGGAGATGCAGATTCCGGAACAGGTGAAGAATAATAGAGAAATTAAATAAGTATTACTGAAAAGGACCATCCATCGGAAAGGATGGTCCTTTCTTTCAGATAAGGAGTATGTAGAATGGATAATCCGGGTAAAAATAAGAATTATATAAATCATACAGATACAGATGAAGGTTCGACAGGTAAACAGAATAAAAAAACAGTAGACGTGATCATTCCATCGTATCGTCCTGACAAAGAATTTGGAAAACTCCTCCACAGACTGGAGGAACAGGAATACCGTCCTGACAGGATCCTGGTAATGAACACAGGAGAACAATACTGGAATAAGGACTGGGAGAAATGCCCGCTCCTTGAAGTTCATCATCTGGAACAGAAAGATTTTGATCATGGCGGAACCAGAAAAAAAGCAGCAGGGCTTTCAGAGGCAGATATCATGGTTTTTATGACACAGGATGCACTTCCCGCAGACCGGAAACTGATCGGAAATCTGGTACATGCAGTTACAGAGAATGAACAGACGGGAGCTGCCTATGCGAGACAGCTGCCGAAAACAGATTGCAGATTCCTGGAACGTTACACCCGTTCTTTTAATTATCCGGATCAGTCCTACGTGAAAGCCCTGAATGATATTAATAAATATGGAATTAAGACGTATTTTTGTTCGAATGTATGCGCAGCATATGACAGAGAAATTTATGAGAAAATGGGCGGATTTGTAAATCGGGCAATTTTTAATGAGGACATGATCTATGCGGGAAAGATGGTTCAGAATGGTTATGCGGTTGCCTATGCTGCAGATGCAAGAGTATATCATTCCCATAATTATTCTGGCAGGCAGCAGTTCCATCGGAATTTTGACCTGGGCGTGTCACAGGCAGAGCATCCGGAGATTTTTGAGGGTGTTCCTTCTGAAGGTGAGGGAATCCGTCTGGTAAAAAAGAGCCTGGCTTATCTGATAAAGACAGGACATATCTGGCTTATTCCACAGCTGATCTGGCAGAGCGGTATGAAATATGCGGGATATTTTCTGGGAAAAAGATACAAAAAGCTTCCGCGTAAAGTAGTGCTGGCATGTACTATGAGTCCTTATTATTGGAATAGAAATGAGAAGTAAGGGAAGGGCGTCTGACCGCCGGAAAATGGTGTAGTCAGGACACGCCAATTTACGATTATTGTCACATTTTGAACACAATTAATTGCTATACTGAATCCAGAATCCAGATAAGAGTTATTGTTCATTTTGCAGGTGATAAATTCTTTTTCAAACAGATTGGATATTTTCATAAATTATGTTGGATGAACAGTGACTGACAGGGACAGAAGGGAGCAGATTTACATGAATGATGAGAGAAACTGGGGTGAGAATCGGAACGATTCCGGACAGCAGCCGCCCAGATACGAACACTATCAATTCCATGAGGAATCCAGACCTGCTTTAAATACATCCGGTCCCTCAGAGCATAAGAAGAATCGAAATTCTTTTCAGAAGAAAGCAGAGACAACTGTTGCGCTGGCGGTGATTTTTGGACTGGTGGCAGCAGTTGTATTTCAGGCTGCGAACTTTACAGCAGACAGATTTTTAAATACAGGTAGTTCTACTGCACAGATAGGAACAACACAGAGCGTGAATCTGCAGGAAGCAGTCTCAGATTCAGGCAGTACAGATGAGCAGACGATTGCAGATACAGCTTCCGAGAATGGAACAGTAGCAGCAGTAGCACAGGCTTCTATGCCCTCTGTCGTTGCTATCACTACTGTAAGTGTTCAGGAGATTCCAAGTTTCTTTGGTTATGGATCCCGTCAATATAAGAGTGCTGCCAGCGGCTCTGGAATTATTGTAGGAGATAATGATGATGAGCTTCTGATCGCTACCAATAATCATGTAGTTGAAGGTGCAACAACATTAAGTGTCTGCTTTATCGGAGATGATGTGACAAATGCAGAAACAGAGACTGTCAATGCAGGTGACAACGGAGATCTGAATGTAGAGGACGCAGTCAGTGCGAAGATCAAGGGTACGGATGCAGATAATGATCTGGCAGTTGTTGCAGTAAAGAAAGCAGACATTCCAGAGGATACATTGAGCCAGATCAAGATTGCTCAGATCGGCAGTTCAGATGATCTGGTAGTTGGACAGCAGGTAGTTGCCATTGGTAATGCATTAGGTTATGGACAGTCAGTAACATCTGGATGGGTCAGCGCGTTGAACAGAACGATTTCTACAGATGATGGGGACAGTACAGGTCTGATCCAGACAGATGCAGCGATCAATCCAGGAAACAGCGGCGGCGCACTTCTGAATATGAAAGGTGAGCTGATCGGTATTAACTCTGCGAAGTATGCAGACAGTTCCGTAGAAGGCATGGGATATGCAATTCCGATCTCCAAAGCAAAACCGATTCTGGAAGATCTGATGAACCGTGAGACCAGAGAGAAAGTAGACTCCAGTGAGAAAGGATATCTGGGAGTAGTTCTTGCAAATCTTACAACAGAAGCGATTCAGATGTACAATATGCCGACGGGCGCTTTTGTGAGAGGCGTAGAACAGAATTCACCGGCACAGGAGAGTGGCCTTTGCAAGGGAGACATTATTGTGAAGTTTGATGGCCAGAAAGTCAGTGATGGTGATGATCTGATGGATAAGCTGCAGTATTACAAATCAGGAGAGAAAATAGAAGCAGTCATAGCAAGAGCTAATAATGGTGTATATGAAGAAAGTACCATAGAATTGACTCTCGGTACCAGACCGGACAATGAATAAATAGTAAAGCAGGGCATCGCCGGAAACGGCGGTGTCTTTTTGCAAGTTTATAAAACTTTCATTTTGTGATAGGGTCAGAATATGGTATAATGCATTTTAAGGTAACTATGAAGACATGAAGCAGTTACGATAAATATTTGACTGCCGAAGACCGCCGGCAGCAGAATCAGACAGAAAGGAGTCATTATGAGCGAAATCTATAATGATGATGAAATCATAGATAATGACACAGATATAGAAGAGAAAGAGGACAAATCAGAGAAATACTGTTTCCTCTGCCGCAGACCGGAGAGCAAGGCAGGCCCGATGATTGAGCTGCCGAATAATATTCATGTCTGCACAGACTGCATGCAGAAGAGTTTCAATTCCATGAACCAGCAGTTCAATGATGGAAAATTTAATTATTCAGATCTGTTGAATATGCCGAATGTGAGCATGATCGACCTCAGCAGTTTCCAGAATCCTGTACAGCAGCCTAAGAAAGCAAAGAAGAAAAAGAAAAAAGCGAAACCGGCTCTGGATCTGAAGAATATTCCTGCACCGCATAAGATTAAAGAAACTCTTGACCAGTACGTGATCGGACAGGAGAGAGCAAAAAAAGTAATGTCTGTAGCCGTTTATAATCATTATAAACGTGTAGCAACAGATACTATGGATGAAATAGAAATTGAGAAATCCAATATGCTGATGATCGGACCAACCGGATGCGGTAAGACCTATCTGGTAAAAACACTTGCCAAACTTTTGGATGTGCCGCTTGCGATCGCAGATGCGACATCTCTGACAGAGGCTGGCTATATTGGAGATGATATTGAGAGCGTGGTATCTAAGCTTCTGGCAGCAGCAGACAACGATGTGGAACGTGCAGAGCACGGTATTATTTTCATTGATGAGATCGATAAGATCGCGAAGAAGAAGAACACCAACCAGAGAGATGTCAGCGGTGAAGCAGTACAGCAGGGAATGCTGAAGCTTCTTGAAGGAAGCGAAGTGGAAGTTCCGGTAGGAGCCAACAGTAAGAATGCAATGGTACCGCTGGTAACAGTGAATACACGTAACATTCTGTTTATCTGCGGAGGTGCTTTCCCGGATCTGGAGAACATCATCAAGGAGAGACTGAACAAGCAGGCATCCATTGGATTCTATGCAGATCTTAAGGACAAATATGACAATGATCCAAATCTGCTTCAGAAGGTGACTGTGGAAGATATCCGTAATTTTGGTATGATCCCGGAATTTATCGGACGACTTCCGATCATCTTTACGCTGGATGGACTGACTGAGGACATGTTTGTGAAGATCCTGCAGGAACCTAAGAATGCAATCCTGAAACAGTATCAGAAACTTCTGGCACTGGACGAAGTGAAACTGGAGTTTGAAGACGGAGCACTTCATGCGATTGCTGCGAAAGCTCTGGAGAAGGATACCGGTGCCAGAGCGCTCCGTGCGATCCTGGAAGAGTATATGCTGGATATTATGTATGAGATTCCGAAGGATGACAATATCGGAGAAGTAGTGATCACCAGAGAATATATTGAGGGAAATGGTGGACCAAGAATCTTATTGCGTGGGCAGGAACCGGCACTGCTGGAGGGAACTCACTGATTCAGACAGGAATTATATTATGAAAATGATCTGACGCAGGCTGAGAATTCTGCAGGAAGAATAGAATTTCTTCGGCAGCAGATATAGAAGCAACAAAGCAAACGTAATGGAAAGGGGTAATATTATGGCAGCAGAATTTTTTGATGGATTAGTTAAGACAATTTCAAAAACAACAAAAGAACTGGGAAAGACAACAAAGGAGATTGGAGCCCGTGCAGAGCAGACGATCGAGACACAGAAGATTCGCAATAAGATTGCAGGTGAAGAACGTATCATTGCGAAAATTAAAGAAGATATCGGAGATGTGATCTACAGAAGACACTCCGAAGGTGACGGAATTGACAATGAGTTAAGTTCTTTATGCCAGGAGATTGATCAGCATTATCTGAAGATCAGAGAATTTAAAGATAATGCAGCGAATTTAAAGGGACAGAAGATCTGCCCGTCCTGTGAGAGGGAAGTGGACATTACAGTTAGTTTTTGCCCATATTGTGGAACACCATGTCCAACTCCTGAACCGGCACAGGATGTAGAGGGAGAAGCAGTACAGGACGAGGAAACTGATGATGGGAGTAATGGCACAGAGGAGGTGCAGACAGAGGAACAGTCCGAAGAAGTACAGACAGAAGAACCGGCAGCAGATGCCGCAGAAGAGCCTGCACAGGAGCAGCCAGTGGAAGAACAGCCGAAAGAAGAACCAGTGGAAGAACAGTCCGAACAGGAAACAACGGTAGAAGAGAAAACCGAAGAATAAACAAAACTGTATATAGCAGTACATAGATAAACAGCAGGATAAAGCCGTTGCGTGAGAGCATGAATATCTCAGGCAGCGGCTTTATACGTGTAATATGTAAGCAAAAGATGCTGCAATATTTTACGAAACAGCGGCAGAAAGGGGAAACTTATTTTTACAGATATGTAAAAGTTTTACATTACAATTAAAAACTCAAACTTCCCACATTAAAAATAAGCTTAGCACCTTGAAAAATCAATGTTTTAACCCACAAAATAACAATCAGGCGGCACTTTGTCCGTATTCCAATGCTTCCTGCATGT
>NZ_JBQHWS010000007.1:0-71709 GCF_052063845.1 Blautia sp. HCP3S3_D9 | reverse complement strand
ACATTCCGTGCAGAGAACTCCAATACAACCCGTCATGCAGCAGAGTTCTGGATGATCGAGCCTGAGTGTGCATTTGCAGACTTAAATGACAACATGGATCTTGCAGAAGCAATGCTGAAATATGTCATCCGCTATGTACTTGAGAATGCACCGGAAGAGATGAACTTCTTCAACTCTTTCATTGATAAAGGTCTTCTTGACAGACTGAACCATGTATTAAATTCTGAGTTCGGTCACGTAACTTATACAGAAGCAGTAGAACTTCTGGAAAAGAACAACGATAAATTTGATTACAAAGTATTCTGGGGATGCGATCTGCAGACAGAGCATGAACGTTATCTGACAGAAGAGATCTTTAAGAAACCTGTATTTGTAACAGACTATCCGAAGGAGATCAAAGCATTCTACATGAAGATGAATGAGGATAACAAGACTGTTGCAGCTATGGACTGTCTGGTACCTGGAATCGGTGAGATCATCGGTGGAAGCCAGAGAGAGGATGATATTGAGAAACTTGAGAAACGTATGGATGAGCTGGGACTGAAGAAAGAGGATTATGATTTCTATCTTGATCTTCGCAAATATGGTTCCACACGTCATTCAGGATTTGGTCTTGGATTTGAACGTTGCGTAATGTACCTTACCGGCATGGGCAACATCCGTGACGTAATTCCATTCCCAAGAACTGTTAAGAACTGTGACTTATAATTAGAATCGTAGAAAGATGTTTAGCAGTACACAGATACTATTTCCAGTTGAAATAAGCAGACGATATCTGTCTGGACCTGTGTTTTGAGAAACATAACAGAAAGAGAGATTGGCATGAGATTTATTCATCTTGCAGATGTACACCTTGGTGCAGTCCCGGACAGGGGCTGTCCATGGAGCAGCAGGCGGGAGGAAGAAATCTGGGAAACTTTCCGCCGGGTTATTGCGGGTATCCGTGAGAATCCGGTGGATTTGTTATTTATAGCAGGAGATTTATTCCACCGCCAGCCTCTTTTACGGGAGCTAAAAGAAGTAAATTACCTGTTTTCCACCATTCCGAATACACGAATTTATCTGATGGCAGGAAATCATGACTACATCAAAGCAGATTCTTTTTACCGGGATTTTCAGTGGGAAAAGAACGTGACATTTTTTAAGAATGAACAGCTCACATGTGTGAAGGATGAGAAGCTGGATGTCTATGTATATGGATTAAGCTATGAGCACCAGGAGATTGAGAAGCCACTTTACGATGCGGCCCGTCCTGTAGAGGGGGAGGGAATGCATATCCTGTTGGCACATGGCGGAGATGCTACACATATACCAATGAATATAAAAGGCATTGCTTCCGCAGGATTTGATTATGTGGCGCTTGGACATATCCATAAACCACAGATTCTGATTAGGGATGGCGCAGCTTATGCAGGGGCGCTGGAACCTATCGACAGGAATGATCTGGGAGAGCATGGGTACATAGAAGGACATCTGGAGAACGGGAGACTTAAGACAACGTTTGTGCCATTTGCCTGCCGCTCTTATGAACAGATTCTGCTGATGCTGCGGGAAGATTCTACACAGGCATCCCTGGAGGATATGCTAAAGGCAGATCTGGCAACAAAAGGCCGCATGAATATCTACAGGATTGTGATCCGTGGAAACCGGGCACCGGAGCTTCTGCTTCTTCCGGAGAGACTGAAGTCCTTTGGGTTTGTGACAGAAGTGTTGGATGAATCCAGACCTGCTTATGATCTGGAGGACCTTGAGAAAAAGTATAGCGGAACATTGATTGGTGATTATATCAGTTATTTTCTTCATAAAGACAGAAATGTGATAGAGGAGAAAGCTTTGTATTATGGGCTTCAGGCTCTATTGGAGACAAGCAGGTGACAGGTAGAATATGATTATCAGACAGTTAAATATCAAAAATTTTGGAAAGATTCATGATAAGACTCTGGAATTCTCACCGGGTATCAATGTGCTTTATGGAGAGAATGAGAGTGGAAAGACAACGATTCATACGTTTATTAAGAGCATGTTCTTCGGACTGACGAGAATGCGTGGCAAGGCAGCCAGAAATGATACATACAGTACCTATGAACCGTGGGAGAATCCGGGACAATACGGAGGAACGATTTGGTTCAACAGCAAAGGTCATAACTATCGTTTGTCCAGAAATTTTCAGAAAGATCATGCATTCAGTGAATTATTAAATGAAGATACGAAAGAGCTTGCAGACATTGATGCAGTGGGGCTGGAAAAGGTTCTGGGAAATGTCAGCGAGGCAGTTTATGACAATACAGTTTCCGTTGCACAGTTAAAGAGCGTAACAGGACAGGATCTGGTACGTGAACTTCAGAATTATATGGCAAGCTATCAGGGAACCGGAGACAGTTCCATTGATCTGGGACGTGCCATGCAGATGCTGAAAATGTCCAGAAAAGGCTATCAGGTTCAGGCAGACAAGAAACAGAAAGAAACAGAGCAGGAGCAGCAGAAACTCCAGGTAAATATGGACTATATTGCAGGAGAGATGAATGATCTCAGGGAAAAGATCGCCCAGATTGATGAGAAAGAAGGATCTCTGGGAATGCGCCCGGGAGAGGAGAACGGTGCACTGCTTCTGGATGAGAAACTGGCAGAAACCAGGAAGAAGAGAAACAGATATGCGCTGGGAATGCTTGCATCAGCGGCAGTGGGAATCATTGGACTGATTACGTCTGCATTGGCAGCAAATAGTATTGCGGTAAGTCTGACAGCAGTTGCCATAGCAGCAGGCCTGGTATTCTTCTGTGGCAGACAGCAGATGAAATATGCCCGTGAATTTCAGAAAAGGGTGCGTATGAAGAACCGTTGGATGTCAAGACAGGAGAAGCTGAAATGGAGCAAGGAGAGCCTTAAACAGGACTATGATGAAAAAGAGACTGATTTTCGAAATCTACAGGAAGAGTACCGGGAATATGAAGAGAATTCTTACCTTCCTACCTTAGAAGAGATGGAAGTACAGGCTCTGAACCTGGCAATGGAGACGATAGAGATGTTGTCTGAAAATATTCATCATCAGGTAGGACGTAAGCTCAGGACACGTACCTCGCAGATTTTGAGTGAGATTACAGGCGGTAAATATCAGGAAGTGTTGATGGATGCGGCATTTCATATGACAGTAAATACCGGAGACCGTACCATTGGTCTGGAACGTCTTAGCAGGGGAACTATGGAGCAGATTTATTTTTCCCTGCGTATGGCAGCAGGAGAGCTTCTGTGCCAGGAAGAGAGCTTTCCGGTGATACTGGACGATGTATTTGGCATGTATGATGAAGAACGTCTTGCAGCAGTGCTTAAATGGATGCACAAGGAGAATAAACAGATCATTATCAGTACCTGCCATAAGCGAGAAATGGAAATCCTGGACAGGGAAGGTATTCCTTATCAGAAATTGCTGCTTTCCTGAAATCACTGACCTGATTATTTACCAGAAATGCTTAAAGAGATATTTCTGGCGACATATTTTATAATAAAGACTTTTTTATAAATAATAAGATGTGAGAAGTCATAAAAAGAGAGATTACATAGTACCAATCTAAGTCCTGTTGTGCCAACAATCAAGTTGTCGGCATACTAGAGTAGAATTGATATATGTAATCTCTCTTTCTATATATTTATTTTATTCGAATGTAATTATTTCTCATCATACTGAGCCATATAATTATTTACGCAACGCTTAATTCTGTCAACCGGGTTGAGCAGATGGCTTACAGACTGGTCATGATTCAGAGTATCAATGATCAGAGCAATATATTTACTCATATCACAGGTAATGTAGTAATCTTTTGCAAGAAGCTCAGGAGACTGATAAATCAGGTTTGTAGTGAGCAGCTTGTCAAATACACCATTCTTGTGTGCCTGGTCAAATTTCTCAAGACCATCTGTGAACAGACCGAAAGTAGAGCAGATATAAATTCTGCCGGCACCTCTTTCTTTGAGAAGAGAAGCAATCTTAAGGATCGTATCACCGGAGGAAATCATATCATCGATCAGGATCATATCCTTGCCCTTAAGGTTTGGTCCGAGGAATTCATAAGCTGCAATCGGATGACGTCCATTGATTCTCTTGGAGTAATCCAGACGTTTGTAATACATACCCATATCAACACCAAGGATATTTGCAAGGTAGATCGCACGGTTCATGCTTCCCTCATCAGGACTGATGATCATGAAATGGTCATTGTCAATGTGCAGTCCGTTTTCATTATTAAGAAGAGCCTTAATGAACTGATAGGAAGGATGTACTGTTTCAAATCCATGCAGAGGAGTTGCGTTCTGTACACGGGAATCATGTGCATCAAAAGTAATGATGTTCTCTACACCCATGCTTACAAGCTCCTGAAGTGCTGTTGCACAGTCCAGAGATTCTCGGCCGTTGCGGATGTCCTGACGGCTTTCATACAGATATGGCATAATAACATTTACTCTGCGGGCTTTGCCTCCAATTGCGCCGATTACACGTTTCAGATCCTGAAAATGGTCATCAGGGGACATAAGATTCTCATATGGTCCGATATTATAAGTAAGGCTGTAGTTGCATACATCAACCATAAGATAGATATCATCACCACGTACGGATTCCATGATCGTACATTTCGCCTCACCGGAGCCGAAACGTGCTGTCTGGACCGGGACCAGATAAGAATCTCTCTGATAACCCTCGAATGCAAAGGAATCAAGCTCTTCGTGAGTGCGGTCTTTACGCCACTGTACCAGCCAGTCATTTACTTTCTCACCCAGACCTTTACAGCTGATCAGCGGAATCAGACCAAGTCTGCCCACCGGAAGTGTAGTTAAATCTTTAGTTGTTGCCTGTGCCATGATTTATTTTCCTCCTAAAAAAATTTTCTGTATACGGATATCCTTTCCTTCCAGTTTCACCATTCTGTAGTTACTCATAATTCGTGAAAAGGTTCGTTCGGAATAAGTAGCCGAAAAATTTTCAAAATCAAGATTTGTTGATATGATCGTGGACTTTCTGCGCATGATACGTTCGTTTATGCACAAAAACAGCTGGGAAGAGACAAAACTGTTTGTAAGTTCAGTTCCCAGGTCATCGATGATCAGCAGATCACTGTCAAATACAAAATCCTCACCTTCTGTCTTGTCTCTGGAGAACTTGGAGTCTGCCAGCAGATCAAACAGATCAAATGCGGAGAAGTACATTACGCAATGTGCTGATTCCAGAAGCTCGTGGGCAATACAGTGTGAAAGAAATGTCTTACCTACACCGGTATCACCATAGAGAAACAGATTCTCGAAAGAACCATCGAAGTTTCGGACAAAACCTCTGGCAATATCATAAGCTCTCTGAGCAGTCTCTCTTTCTGTCAGCCCCGTGGCTTCGTTCTTCATTGTATCAGAATAATAATCAAAAGAAAAGTGTTCAAAGTTTTCTTTTTTGAGAATTTCTTTTAAATTAGACTGCGTATAGAGCAGTTCGATCTCGGCTTTCTTGAAACAGGAGCATTTCTGACTGTTTACATAACCGGTATCCTGACAGATTGGACACTTATAAGGAAGTTCCAGATAATTCTCAGGATAGGCATTACATACGAGCAGAGCACTGCGCTCCTGGGATAAAAGAGAAATTGCTGCTTTCAGATCTTCGAGACTGGAAGATTCTCCGTTCAGAAGAGCTCTTGCTTTCTGAGCGCTTAAAGTAGCAACTTCTTCATCAATTTCACGGATGCGGGGAATCTTCTCGTAGATTTCCTTTGTACGTTCCTCCTGAACACGGCGGTTCTGGGATTGTGTTTTGCTGTATTGCCGCATGATCGTGTCATATTGATAATTCTGTAGAGGCATAAACTGACACCCTTTCTTTGGTTAGGCTGGATCAGCAAAAGATCAGATCACTGATTCAGTAGTTTTTTCTCATATTCATTGAAATCATATTTCCGCTGATGGAAATTGTTAAAACGGTTGGACGAAGCAGGTTTGGCTGTAGTATCCTTCTTCTGGGCATTCTTTTCCAGTTTACGGCGCTGATGTGCGGCATCGAGAAGCTTTATATCTGCCAGTGTCCGGACATTTTTATCTTTCCACCCTGCAAGAATTTTATCCGCATATTGGAAACTGGGTTGTCCTGTGGAAAGAACAGTACGGCTGCATGCTTCCTGGATAATATCCATAGAAAAACCGTAATCTTTAAGCCAGGTATTCATAAGGGTGATCTCGGTATCGACTGGATTGCGTCCGCTGATTCCCATTGACTTAAAAATCGTGAAATATTCTTTGGAATAACGGGAATTTGCTTCTTTTGCCATGGTGACAGTAGTAATTCCTTCTTCTGCCCATGCAAGTGCAACTGTTTCTATGTAACGGATACTCTTATGACCACGGCTTACACTGTATTCGATCAGATATTCAATCAGATCCGGGGAGAACTTCAGCTCATCATAGAAGAACAGGATCTTCTTCATTTCAGTAGGAGTAAGCGTTTTTCCCAGGTATTGTTCGGCAATATAGAGAAGTTGTACAATTTCATCATTCTGCTTTAATTCTTTTACACGGTCAGGAGAAAGTGAAGAAGCAGATTTGGCAGATGGCTTTGCAGACGGCTCCAGCGGAACAGTCTTCTGTCTGTCGGTAGATATCGGGACTGTAGAAATTTCCGGTTTGAGAGCTTCGGATTTTACTGGCGGTATGTTAAGCGTAATGTCTGCAATATCCTCATTATTTCTGTAGGTCAGAGTAAGAAGATTCTCCTTCTCCCAGTATTTCAGAGCACGGACAATATCCCTCTCTGTACAGAAGAAATGATCAGCCATCTGTTCCAGGCTGAAAGGTACAGATGTATCAGAAAGAAGCCTTAGAAGATAGATATATACTTTTACAAATTCTCCGTTGGCTTCAGGCATATAGTTGTCTATGAAATTATTGGTTAATACAGTTATTTCCGCGCTTCGGGAATTCTGTAAGGTGATCATAGCCATGAATATCTACTCTCTTTCTAAATAAGTTACTGTTCATGTTGTGTTCGGTAACGGTAATTATTCGCTTTGTTCTCAGTAATCTGAATTATAGCACAACATTTTTTAAAAGAGAATAGGAGATTTTTTCATAAGGTTTCATCCACACTTTGAATGTGGATAATGTGGATAATGTGGAAAGAAGGAATCGTGTGTACATTATGGGAAACTAAAAAAATGGCGAATTTTAGGGAAAAATGATGTGTTATGAGTGAAAAAAATGTAGAATTATGTTAATCAACTTATACACATATGATTCCACATAAAAGTGCGGGTAAAAATGTGTATAACGATGTGGATAATGTGGATAAGTACCTAAAAGCGGCAGAAACACGCAGAAGTAGAAGGGGGATAAATTGTTTATAACTATTTTGATGAGCAGGGAAAAGTTTTTATTACAATTTAAGAGAATCAGGTAAGTTTCTGTTACTCTTTTGGATGACAATAAATTGGTAAGCAGATATTTGGAGGAATACGTGACTTTTATCTATTTGATAAAATAACAGGCAATGAGTAAAAAAGGACGATTTCTAAAAGCAAAGAAATGCTTTATGAAATCGTCCTGTTAAGTGCTGGAGATTTTTGAGTGTTCTCTGTTTGGTAAACAGAAATTCACACAATAATATAGGAAGAAACTATTTTCCCAACAGATGTTCTCCGATGTTTACGACATCTCCGGCGCCCATTGTGATGAGCAGATCGCCCTCCTGACAGTTGGAAAGAAGATAGTTCTCGATCTCATCAAATGTAGGGAAGTATTCGCACGGAGTTCCAAGTTCCTGAATACGTTTCTGCAGATCCTCGGAAGAGATGCCAAGAGTATCAGTCTCTCTCGCGGCATAGATATCAGCGACTACCACGTGGTCTGCGAGGCTGAGAGCTTTTGCAAACTCAGGAAGCAGGGCTTTGGTACGTGTATATGTATGAGGCTGGAATACACACCATAATTTCTTATGTGGATAATTATGTGCTGCATGAAGAGTCGCTTCAATCTCTGTCGGATGATGTGCATAATCATCTACGATAGTAACGCCTGCAACTTCGCCTTTGTACTGGAAACGGCGGTCTGTACCTGTGAAACTTCCAAGTCCTTTGATGATCACTTCTTCAGGAAGCTCCAGAAGATGACCAAGTGCGATCGCTGCCAGAGCATTGGAAACATTGTGGATGCCCGGCACTTTCAGATAATAGCTGCCAACTTTTACACCATTACGGAGAACGGAGAAAGAAGCGTGACCATATTTATCATAAGTAATATCAGCTGCCTGATAATCTGCGTCATGTTCCAGACCATAGGTAATGACCTTACATGGAAGATTACAGATGATATCTTCATATTTCGGTGTATCTGCATTTATGATTAGTGTGCCGTCAGCCGGAAGAAGCTCTGCGAAACGGCGGAAAGAATGACGAATGTCATCAATATCCTTGAAGAAATCCAGATGATCCGCATCCATGTTCAGGATAATGCTGATCTTCGGGAAAAAGCTCAAGAAGCTGTTTGTGTACTCACAGGCCTCTGTGACAAAAGTCTCGGATTCACCTACGCGGATATTTCCGCCGATTGCAGGAAGAATACCGCCTACACTGATGGTAGGGTCACAGTTACCCTCAAGAAGGATATGAGATACCATAGAGGTTGTAGTTGTTTTTCCATGAGTTCCGGAAATGGCGATCGGTGTGTCATAATTTCTCATGATCTGTCCCAGAAGCTCTGCACGGGTAAGCATTGGAATGCCTTTCTCCTTTGCACAGGCAAATTCCGGGTTGTCCGGATGGATGGCTGCTGTGTATACCACAACATCTACACCGTCAGTAATGTTGGATGCACGCTGTCCGTAGTAAACGGTTGCGCCTTTTTTCTCAAGTGCCTGTGTAAGCGGGCTTGATTTGGCATCGGATCCGGAGATGATGAAATCCTCTCCCAGAAGAATCTCTGCCAGACCGCTCATACTGATCCCGCCGATGCCGATGAAATGTACATGCAGAGGTTTATGAAAATCTATCTGATACATTGTTGAATCTCCTTAATCATAAATTAACCATTTTTTGTTTGTTTCTGGTTGCGTTTATTATACTCCCTGAGCTGGAAAATGAAAAGAACTTCTTTATTTTATGGTTTAGGGCAATAATAGGAATGTGTGTTGCTGTGCTGGGAGTAACGGTGACATAAGCAGGCTGTTGCCGGGTTTGCGGTTGGAAACATCAGATGTGCAATTTAGAAATAGTAAAATATGGATAATGATAAAAAATTACAAAAATTGACATCTGATATATAAAAAGTGCATAAAAATATGAGGCAAAATCCAAAATGTACAAAGTAAAACGTGTACAAAAACTATAAAAAAATTAAAAAACACTAATAAAAATTGTAAATAATGTTCACTAATAGATGAAACTGTGCTATAATTGAATAATCATAATTACAACAAGAGGTGATTGCATGATTAAGAAAGAAATGATAGCCATGCTTTTAGCTGGCGGCCAGGGCAGCAGGCTGGGCGTACTGACAGAAAAAGTAGCAAAACCTGCAGTTGCTTTTGGCGGGAAATATCGTATCATAGACTTCCCCTTAAGTAACTGCATTAACTCGGGTATCGATACAGTAGGCGTATTAACACAGTATCAGCCACTTAGGCTTAATACACATATTGGCATTGGTATCCCGTGGGATCTTGACAGAAACGAAGGCGGTGTAACTGTACTTCCGCCTTATGAGAAGAGTACCAGCAGTGAGTGGTATACAGGAACGGCCAATGCGATCTTCCAGAATATGGATTACATGGAACAGTATAATCCGGATTACGTTCTGATCTTATCCGGTGACCATATCTATAAGATGGATTATGAAGTAATGCTTGATTTCCATAAAGTGAATAAAGCTGACGTGACAATCGCCTGTATGCCTGTACCAATCGAAGAAGCAAGCCGCTTCGGTATCATGGTAACAGATGACATGGGACGCATCACAGAGTTCGAAGAGAAACCTGAGCATCCAAGCAGCAATCTGGCATCCATGGGTATCTATATTTTCAGCTGGCCTGCTTTAAAAGAAGCACTGATGACTCTGAAGGACCAGAGTAGCTGTGACTTCGGTAAGCATGTTCTTCCATATTGTAAGGAGAAAGGTGAGAGACTTTTTGCCTATGAATACAATGGATATTGGAAGGATGTTGGAACACTTGGCTCTTATTGGGAAGCCAACATGGAACTGATCGATATCATTCCGGAATTCAATCTTTATGAAGAATTCTGGAAAATCTATACAAAGGGAGATATTATCCCGCCTCAGTATATTTCCGCAGATGCTGTTACTGACAGATGTCTGATCGGTGAAGGAGCTGAGATTTACGGAGAAGTACATAATTCAGTAATCGGACCGAATGTTGTGATCGGAAAAGGCAGTGTGATCCGTGATTCTATTATTATGCGTAATTCTACCATCGGTGAAGGTGTACAGATGGATAAAGCGATCATTGCCGAGGATGTTACCATCGGAAATAATGTTGTATTAGGATGCGGCGAGGAAGCACCGAACGTACTGAAACCGGCAGTTTATGCATTTGGAATTGCTACAGTAGGTGAGCGCAGCGTGATCCCGGATAACGTAAGGATCGGTAAGAATACAGCAATTTCAGGAATTACAACTCCTGAGGATTATCCTGATGGTGAACTGGCCGGCGGACAGGTAATTGCAGCAAAGGACGGTGACGAATAATGAGAGCGATAGGTATTATTTTGGCAGGCGGTAACAATAACCGCATGAGAGAATTATCAAACAAGAGAGCAATTGCAGCAATGCCGATTGCCGGAAGCTACAGAAGTATTGACTTCGCGCTAAGCAACATGGCAAGTTCTCATATTCAGAAAGTTGCAGTTCTGACACAGTACAATGCCCGTTCCTTAAATGAACATTTAAGTTCTTCCAAGTGGTGGGATTTCGGTCGTAAACAGGGTGGCCTTTTCGTGTTCACACCTACCATCACAAAGGATAACAGTCTGTGGTATCAGGGAACAGCAGATGCCATTTATCAGAACCTGCAGTTCCTTAAGAATAGCCATGAACCATATGTAGTAATTGCATCCGGTGACTGTGTCTATAAAATGGATTACAACAAAGTTCTGGAGTACCACATTGCGAAACGTGCAGACGTTACCGTTGTATGCACTACCTGCAATGATCCGAATGAGATTGAGAGATTTGGTGTTCTCCGCATGAACGAGGATTGCAGAATTGAGGAATTTGAGGAGAAACCAATCGTTTCCTCCTATAATACAATTTCAACCGGTATCTATGTTATCCGCAGAAGACAGCTGATCGAGTTGATCGAGCGTGCTGCCCAGGAGGGAAGACATGATTTTGTAAAAGATATCCTGATCCGTTATAAGAATCTTAAGAGAATCTACGGATACAAGATCGATACATACTGGAGCAATATCTCCACAGCAGAAGCATATTATAAGACAAATATGGACTTCCTGCAGCCGGAGATCAGAAATTATTTCTTTAAACAGGAACCAACAATTAAGACAAAGATCGATGATCTGCCGCCGGCAAAATACAATCCGGGAGCACAGGTTAAAAACAGCCTTGTTGCCAGTGGATGCATTATCAATGGTACGGTAGAGAATTCTGTTCTTTTCAAAGACGTATTTGTAGGAAATAACTGCGTTATCAAGAACTCCGTGATTTTAAACAATGTATATCTGGGGGACAATACACATATAGAGAACTGCATTGTTGAGAGCCGAGACACTATTCGTGCAAATTCGTACTTCTGCGGCGAGGGAGAAGTCAAGATCGTTGTAGAGAAAAATGAGAGATATGTATTATGATATCCAAGGGTTAAAAGGCCCGAAAGTAAAAATTAAAAGAGTCGGATAGATTCGGCAATCGAAAGGAGCTAGTTATATCATGAATATTACTGACGTGCGTGTGAGAAAGGTAGCAAAAGAAGGCAAAATGAAGGCAGTTGTTTCTATTACAATTGACGATGAATTTGTAGTACATGATATTAAAGTAATCGAAGGAGAAAAAGGTTTATTTATTGCTATGCCAAGCCGCAAAGCAACTGATGGGGAATATCGTGACATCGCACACCCGATCAATTCTGCAACCCGTGACAGAATCCAGACCATTATTCTGGACAAGTTCCAGGAAGTTATGGATGCGGAACCGGAAGAAGCTGCAGTAGCTGAATGATCGGTGAGAGATAATCAGTAAGATAAAAAACAGGCACTGTCTCTGGAAATGGGGCAGTGCTTTTTTGAGTTTCTGAAAATGTGAAATATTACGTAATTATTACAAAAGTTAATAAAAAGTGTTGATTTATTTACGAAATATGGTATACTAGCATTCAGATCAAGTAGAAAGGTGATTAATTTATGAAGAAAAAAGTTTTTTCATTACTGCTGGCTGGAATGCTTACTTTTTCCATGGGAACAACTGCATACGCAACCGAAGATGCAATCGCTGACATGCAGGCTCAGAAGCAGGAAGCAGAAGCCGGACTTGCACAGGCGCAGGCAAACATCAGCAGCCTTGAGAGCAAGAAGCAGGAGCTGGAGAACTATCTGTCTGATTTAAATACACAGTATGAAGATCTGACCAATGAGATCTCAGACCTCAGCGTACAGGCCGGGGAGAAAGAGAACGAACTGAATCAGCTCCATACAGAATTAAAGAAAGCTAAGAAAGCATTAAATAAACAGTACGATGATATGAAACTTCGTATTCAGTATATGTATGAGAATGGTGGTACCTCTGCACTGGAAACATTACTGTCATCCAAAGATCTGTCCGAATTTCTCAACAATGCAGAGAGCGTTGCGAAGATTTCCCAGTATGACAGAAGCATGCTTGAGAAATGTGAGAATCTTCAGAACACGATTAAGGAACAGGAAGCCACTGCAGAAGAGGAGAAAGCCTCCATTGATGAACTCCTTGCAGAGAGAGCATCCAAACAGCAGGAGGTTCAGGATCTTGCGGCGAGCACAAGTGATAATATTTCCTCTTATGTAAGTCAGATCAGTGCCAGCCAGGAAGAGGCAGCAGAATTGACAGCAGAGATTAACAATGCAGATAACAGCATTGCTCAGCTGGTACAGCAGGCAGAGGAAGAGAAAGCAGCCAGAGAAGCAGCCCAGGCGAAAGCGGAGGCAGAAGCAGAAGCTCAGGCAGCACAGGAGCAGGAGAGTACAGACAGTTCAGAATCTGAGAGCTATGATGAAACGGATTCTTATGAAGAGTCCTCTGATACAGATTCCTCAGATGATACATATTCTGAAGATACATCTTATGATGAAGAAGCTGATTCCGAAGATTCTTATAGCGAAGACAGCGATACATCCTATGATGAGAGTGAGGACACCAGTGACTATGAAGACACAGCAGACAGTTCTGCATCAGATGACAGCCAGTCTTCCTCAGACAGTTCAAGTTCAGGTCAGGGAAAATATCTTGGTAACTTTACACTGACTGCATATTGTAACTGCGCACAGTGCTGCGGTACAGCAGGCAACCTGACAGCCAGTGGAACCGTTCCGACTGCAGGACGTACAGTAGCTATGGCAGGTGTTCCATTCGGAACTCAGCTTCTGATCAATGGAAATGTCTATACAGTAGAGGATCTGGGAACTCCTTACGGACACGTAGATATTTACTGCAACAGCCATTCAGAAGCATTAAGCTTCGGACTTCAGTCAGCAGAGGTTTATCAGCTGAACTAATATATAGAAAAGTGTAATTTAAGAATCCTGGTAAAACAGGATTCTTTTTCTTTGTTGAATTTTGTTCTGAAATTACCATGGATAGTTTGACTTGAGGATTCAGATGTCTGATAATAAACTTATTATCAAGTTGGGAAAATGCTTTTTGATTTTAACTCATTATCAATATTTACGAATTAAGTGTATTGTGAAATATGATTGGAATGGAGGATAATAATGAGAATCTGCGGTTTTAATAAAACAACATTACTGGATTATCCGGGAAAGGTAGCCAGCACGATATTTCTGGGTGGATGCAATTTCCGCTGCCCGTTCTGTCAGAATGGTGTATTGGTTGTAGCTCCCGGAGAACAGCCGGACTACAGCCAGGAAGAACTGCTGGCATTTTTGCGAAAAAGAAAAGGGATTCTGGATGGTGTTTGCATTTCCGGTGGGGAACCGACATTATCTGATGGTCTGGAAGAATTTTTGGAAAAAATCAAAGAGCTGGGTTATGCTATCAAACTGGATACCAACGGTTCACGCCCAAAGACCGTAAAGCATTTGGTGGAGGCTGGTTTGATTGATAAAGTAGCCATGGATATCAAAGCCTGTCCGGATAACTATGTGAATCTGATAGGAATTGAGAAACCAGATATGGATAGTATCTTTGAAACAGCAGACTTCCTGCTTCATGGAACTTTGGATTATGAATTCCGTACCACAGTGGTCAGAGAACTGCATACACAGAAAGATTTCGAAGAGATCGCTCAGTGGCTCAGAGGCGCAAAAGAATACTATCTCCAGGCTTACAAGGACTCGGACGGAGTCCTCAAGCCAGGATATGGAAGTTATACTTTTGAAGAACTTCAGGGATTCCAGAAGATTCTTCAGAAGACGATTTTATCTGTGGGAATCCGGGGCATCGATTAAACGGTACCAGTAGCCGCCCCGCGCTTTCGGTATTTCCACATATCTGCTCTCCTTGAAATAAGGAAAACCAAACATATTTGCCATAAACCGTTCCTGCTGATTATATCCTCCCGGAACACCCAGGATATACTGCCCGTTATTTCTTTGTCCCAAAAGCAAATGACCGAAATTATAATGCCCATATTGAATAAAGCGGTTATTGCGTAAAGAACAGTAGTGCCGCGGGAAACGTTTCAGGTCATTGAGGTGTATCTTCCATGCAGCAGCCAGTTCACCATCCGAGAACGGAGTGAATTCAGTGGAATCCTGAGGATTAGTGGAAGGCGAAGGTTTACGGTGCACATTTCGGTTTTGATGCAAAGATGATACATCAGGGGTTGATTCTGTATTTTTTTCAGGGATGTTAAGTATCTGCGCTTCTGTAGGTTCAGAGACATTGTCTGGCATTGCAGACACAGTGTTTTTCAAAGACTCTGATTCTGCAGATGATTCTGGTTTTCGCTGTTCTTCGGGCATGGTAGTGCCTGAGGGTTCTATAACTTCAGGAGTTTCTCCGAAATCAGCAGTATCATGGAATGTACCAGTTGTATCCGGCGATAGTGTATCAGACTGCATCATATCAGATGACATTGTTTCAGGTAAAATTTCAGGTGCTTGCTCAGTAACAGGAAGTGAAATCTCCTGTATAGTAGCAGTGACAGAAGAACTTTCAATGTCAGAGGAAGCTACATCTTCTGATGCGGTATCTACGTTATTTGAGACAGGAACCATTTTCGGCATGGCATCTGCAGGTGCGATTTTTATCTCGCGGAAATTCTCTGGACGGATCGGCTGGTCATCCCATTCTGTGCCGAAAAAGCCTCCAATATCGGTAGTAATGACCATTCCACCCATTTTTCCCATCGAAACACCGGACGCATTCATATCCATTGCATCCGTCACGATCATACATTCTACAATTTCTTTCTCTGTCTCACAGGTATCCAGCAGAACTCCGTTGATCAAACCATCTTTTCTTGTAAATCCATATACCCTGCATCCCACATCCTCCGGCAGTCCCGGACAATGCAGATGTACCTCCACAGAACATTGCTGATCTTTCACCTCAACTTTAATAAACCCACAGTTACTGCCTTTCTTACCATTTTCATAATCATATACATATGCGATAAAACGCCGATATCCAGCCAAAATCCTTCCTCCGTAAAACCATATTCAATAATGTATATGACCCATACACAAAAATATTCGAAAAAATTAAAAAAATTTGAAAAAATCTATTGACAAACTGCAATTTTATTAATATAATATCACTTGCATTGACGAAGCGTGGCTCAGTTTGGTAGAGCGCTGCGTTCGGGACGCAGAGGTCGTGGGTTCGAATCCCGTCGCTTCGACTAAGCATAGGAAAGCCTGAAGATGATAAGTCTTCAGGTTTTTTTGTTGTAAAAGTAAAAGAAAGGGTCTCCTTTTACTTGGACATGCCGTTTGTCATAGAAAGTGTACAGTTTATCAGTAAAGTATCATGAAATGAAGAGATATGATATACTGAATTCATCATCATAAGATGAAATACTGAAGAAAAGAAGGGAAAAATATGAAACGGAGAAAGAAAAGTAAAATTGTAGCTTTGATACTGGGGCTGATTTTGATCATGCAGTCATTTACTGTGCAGGCGGCTGGTTCGGATGGATATGTAATTGGTACATATAATCAAACAAAACAAGTAGTGACCGATACAAGTATTATCTGGATAAGGACATATTTGGCGAATGCGGGAGGATATCAGGTTAAAGAAGTTGATGGGAAATTATATTCTCGAAAAGGAAAAAGTGGGACATGGAAAAAAATTGCATCTGGAGTTCGTACTTTTACCACGAATGGAAAAATGTATATTATGTAAAGAACACTTATGATTACAATAAAAAAACTGGAAACAGTAAGATTTATTGCGTTTCTGTAAACGGGGGAAATGCGAAAGTTGTTAAAACTATTTCTAAAGCTAGAATTGATAGCATATACAGATATGGTGATAAATTATATTTAACAGTGTGCAAAGAAAAGTTTGATAGTACAATGTATACATATTCTCTTACTACTAAAAAAACTAAGAAAATAAAAGACAGTTGCATGATAGTTGATGCATACAAAAGAAATGCAATCACATTAGATGAGTCACCAACTAAAAATACATATGTTGTAAAAACAATGGATCTTATTACAGGTAAAGAAACAAGATTAGCGGAAAATTGCAGTGGCTTTTTACGTGTTGGTAAATATATTTGCTATACTTCTTATACACGTTACATACGTCTTGGAAGTCAGGGGACTTTTGTAGTTAAACGAGCAAATATTGATGGATCTGGAGTTAAAACGTTAACCCCACAACTTACAGGTGTTTTTCAGGACATGAATTCTCATTCTGTTACATATACAGATAGTAATGGTATAAAACAGATTATTCGCTATTGACAAAACCTTCCGCCGCCTATATAATCAAAAATGCGCAGCCGGGGAGATAGCGGTGCCCTGTACCTGCAATCCGCTACAGCAGGGGTGATGCCAATCTGAGGCTTGAATTCTGTGGAGCTGCCCTTTATAAGTGGCGTTGACGTTTGGGTCTTACGCAACAGGAATCTGTGAACCGTGTCAGGACAGGAATGTAGCAGCACTAAGCAGAAGCTCTTGTGTGCCGTAAGGGTGCCTGGGCTGAGTTAACTGTAGAGGTAACGTCTGGGGAACCATTCCGAGGTGCGGCGCGCAAAAAAAGAATATTCATGATGCAAGTCATCATATAACGAAAAAAGCATTCCGGATTTTATCTGCTGATAATTTCCTGAATGCTTTTTATTACTTTATTAGTCTTCTACTGCCTGTACACGGCCTCTGTTTTTATATTTCTTCATCACATGGAAATAATACGGAACCAGCGGAATCAATGCTGCGATCCATGCAGTCGGATCCGCCAGACATACACCTGCAAAAGAAGTACGTCCTGCGATCAGTACAACAATCCCAGTTCTTGCTACCAGTTCAAATACACCACCAAGCATCGGCACAAGACCATATCCCATTCCCTGTAAAGTGTTACGGTACAGGAAGATGCTTCCCAAGAATGGATACGCCCAGAACACTGTTCTAAAATATGTAACAGATACTTTCACCACATCCTGTTCGGACGGATCTACAAAAAGATATGTCAGATACTTTCCGAAGAAGAACATCAGGAACATGACAAAGATGCTCCACCCCCAGATCATAAGCTGTGTATATCGCACCCCTAATTTCACACGATCCATTTTTCCGGCACCGCGGTTCTGTCCTACATAAGTTGCAATTGTTGCACCAAAGGATGTAAATACTGTAGCAAAAATATTCTGGATCTTACCGGCAGCTGAGAATCCTGCCATATATACAGATCCGTAAATATTAACCGCGCTCTGAACAATGATCGTTCCGATCGCTGTAATAGAGAACTGTAAGCCCATCGGAATTCCCAGTTTCAGAAGTCTGGCAAAACTATCCCAGGATATCTCAAAGTTTTTCCGTTCCAGATGGAGGATTGGAAATCTTTTAATAATATAAATCAGACAGCATACCGCAGAAATTCCCTGCGCGATTACAGTAGCGTAACCACATCCCTCTACTCCCATTCCAAATACTGCAATAAACACTACATCTAAGATCACATTGATCACAGCTGAAATGATTAAGAAGTACAACGGCGATTTAGAATCCCCCAATGCACGCAGAAATGCAGCAAGAGCATTGTATGCACCTGTGATAATAAGACCTGCGTAAATAATTCCCATGTAAGCAGTTACATCGCTGAACACTTCTTCCGGTGAGTTCATCAGATGCAGGATCGGTTTATTTGCAATACTGAATCCTATTGTCATTGCAACGGAAAACGCCGCCATCAGATAAATAGACATCGCAACATAGTGCCGCATTCTATCATATTTTTTCGCGCCAAACATCTGGGCTATGATGATTGCAAATCCACTGCAGAGTCCGTTGAGCCATCCTGTCACAAAGAACATCAGTGAACCGGTACTTCCAATCGCCGCAAGAGCATTTACCCCGATGAATTTTCCGGCAACAATGGAATCTGCTATGTTATAAAACTGCTGAAAAAGATTTCCCAGACACATCGGAATCATAAATTTTATGATCAGACTCACCGGATTTCCGACAGTCATATCATTTGTTGTATCTCTTCTCATTATTTATCCGCCTCTTTTTCGCTCTGATGATTCTCAAGTTTCTCCTGTTCTGCTTTGCGGGCAGCTTTTTCCTGTTTCTTTTTCTCACGAAGCCTTTTGAAAAAATCAGACAGCATCGAGGAGCATTCTTCTTCCAGGACTCCCTGCGTAATCTTTACCTGATGATTGAATCCCTCTACCTGCAGGAGATTCATTACCGAACCGGCACAGCCTGCTTTGGAATTCATACATCCGATCACCACTTCATCAATTCTGGACTGAACAAGTGCCCCAGAACACATTTGGCATGGCTCCAGTGTCACATACATCGTACACCCTTCCAACCGCCAGTCGCCAAGATTTTTGCTGGCTTTGCGGATTGCATTTAACTCTGCGTGAGAAAGCGTGTTTTTATCTGTATTTCTTCTGTTATATCCGCGTGAGATGATCTTACCTTCATATACGATCACGCAGCCAATAGGTACTTCTTCCAGAGCTTCCGCTTTCTTTGCCTGACGGATAGCTTCTTTCATAAAACGTTCCTGATCTGTCAAAGTTTGTCTTCCTTTCCGTTTTAAACATAAAAAAAGCCCGGAATTTATTAATCTCCAAGCAAATTAAACTGTAGTTTCACATGTTAAAGCCTACTTGTATTTTAATTCAATAAGCTTTTTTGATTCGAAACTAACGATATCAAAAAAATACTAGAAAATCAACAGGTTCTAAAAATATTGTTTACTTGATATTGGCTCTTTGCTTGGTTAAAATAATTTAACCTATTGTGCTACTTCAAATAAATTATGTGAAAACCTGTGAAACCGCAAAGAATCCCTGTAGTTATTGAAAGAATAAAATTTTTAAAATATCAATTTCTTGATTTTTCCAATTTCACAGGTTTCACCGAAAATACTGTTCAATGCAATACAGATATTGTATGCCAGTACTTTATTAACCAAACGGGTACATAACCCCTGAAAGCTTTTGGCTAACACTCTTTCTGCATTTAACTGACCACTCAATTGAGAGAATACGGTTTCTACCCGTCTTCTCAGTTTGAATATTAACTGACGTACGGATTTTGGCCAGTTTTCCTTACTGTTGGAACGTTTCAGAGCAAAAAGACAGATATTGTTTTCCTGCATTTCCTGTCCCATGTTTTTTCCAACGTAGCCTTTATCCGCTAAGATTGTAATATTAGACCAATGAGCCGCCAGATCACGTAATCCTTCGCGATCATCTGTAGATGCCGGTGTGATCTCAAATGATGCAATGTATCCCTCCAATGTGATTAAAGCATGTACTTTATATCCGTAATAAGTTTCTTTTTTGGAAGGACATTTTCCATAATCAGCACCATGACCACGAAATGCTTTACAATATCGTGCACGCCCAAATTTACAGACTGCAAGAGGAAAGCTATCGATGATGTAATAGGAACTGACTGGAATTGGGAATACGGAAATCATTTTTTGTCGTAACAATTCTGTTGTCTGCATCAGAGCGCGTCTTGTTCTGTTAAAACGACTTCTGCTGCAAAGCTGTGGAAAAAGATGCCTGTAGTTTCGTTTCACAAAAGAAAACCAGGCATTCTCAGAATCAACACCTGCCAATTCTCCACAGAGACTGATAGTAATGATTTCTGAGTCAGACAATTTTGCATCCAGGATATGCCGTCGGCTGGTAACTTCTGGAGGTGCAAACTGATGATACAATTCGTCAATAATAACGTAAGTGGTCAAAATAAAGTCTTCAAAAGTTGCAATAACAGTGGTATTATTATCTTGGAACTTCAACATAATGATGCCTCCTTTCGTTGTATTCCCTACAAATAGGATAGCACATTTTGTTGAAGTTTCTTTATATTTATTTTATCTAGCACAACAAGTTAATTTATTTTTCATATATTATCTTTCCTTTCTGTATAAATGTGAAAATATTTATAGCAATCCTCGTAAATAATGCATTTAAGACAGTTCAGCAGAGTGCGAAAGACAAGGAAGATATCTGCAGGCGTGCTGACGCACGGCAAAGATATCTGACGCAGGATTTCACACTCTGATGGGCTGGATTAAGATGCATTATTTCAGAGGATTGCTATAGTTCACATTTGATGGATAAATCTCTGTAATGGTCGGTGCCATCCATGTCTCCAGGGCGTCCATATCAGGCGTATAGATACGCATAAACAGATGGAAACCTCCAGCACCCACAGGAAGCCAGTTTGTGGTGTCCTTTGGGGCATCTTCAGACAGAATAATATCAACGGAACCATCATCATTTGCCTGTAAACCGGAACGGTCATTTATGCAGTAACGATCAATAGGATTATCGATCAGGAAATCATCGTCCCCATATGCAGTCACAGACCAGAATCCCCCTTCAAGAACCTGCGGATAGCTTTCAAAATGAAGAATATATGATTTTTCTCCTGTGAGAGTATTTCCATCCGCATCCTGCTCTATCTTTGGATACAGCGCAACTTCAACTGTATTGGCACCAAGCCCTGCAAGAGCTACCAGTGCACGATAAGCATATTCTGTATTGAAATCTCCGATCGGTTCACCAAAATAGTCCCACTGACCAAGCTTTTTTGAGAATTTCTGGCCCTCTTTGATAAGCTTTAGCTGAATTTCTGTCAGCATTGTCTTCCAGTTTTCTGCAACATCACCGGTAAGAACAGAAATGTCAAATTCCATACCAGGACCTATATTCACAACTGCTATTTTTTCAAGCATTTCCTTATCTGCAGCTGCCGGAGAATTCTTTACCATCAACTCATTGGCCTTATTAAAAAATGTGATCGGATCCATGGAAAGAACCTTATCAACAGGAATATAATCATTCTCTTCGCTGTAGCTTCCCCTCGGAGGTTCATAAGTGTCTCCGGATATATAATCGGAAAGCGGCATAAGTTTCATTTTTTCCTGGATGGCATACACATTTGGAAGATCCTCTTCTCCTGATAAAATGATTCTGGTGATGGACCATGCCATGGATGTAGGAACATCTATACGGGTAACTCCCTCAGGCAGTTCCCCTTCCCACGTAGAAAGAGTAATTGCATATGCACCAGCCTTATCAAGAACCGCGGCAGTATTTGTCCATCCATCCAGTACCTGAACCTTACAAAAACGATCTGTTTCCGGAAGTTCATAGACCATCGGCTCCTCGCTTAGATCATACCAGACCTGTGAATAGATCGTATCCACATTAGGAGTCACCACAGTCTTGAATTGTGCATCTGCCAGTGCAACACTGTGTATAAACTGATTTACAGGTGCTTTTTCGGTAGCAGATTCCTCTGTATTCGTTGCCGAGGTCTCAGTCGCATCCATGAGCACCAGCGGAAATGTATAAACATAAGCAGCTTCCACTGTCTCCCATATATTTTCATCTGTCTCACTGTCAGCAGATGCTACAAATCTTTTCATATTCATATCCTCCTGCTTCCGCCCCAAAACTTTATGGTTCAATAATATTAAAATATTTATACTCTGACGTAACAGTAACCGCATCCATCAATCGTGTCAGGCAGGTCTCATCACCCTCCTGTTCGATCAAAGCAGCAACATTCTCAGCGTTTTTCTGAACAACAGCCAACAGGCCGGCACGTTTGGTATTCCATGTCACATCTGCATCCGGATCCTGTGCATCCTTCTGATAAAGAAGTACGCCATTTTTTACGCGGAGTACATAATTACCTTCCGGCAATATAATATTTGCTGTAAAGGTCAGATCTGGAATCTTCGTCGTATCTACAAAAATTCCCAGATAATCCAGAATCATATCTGGTGTCATATGTAAGAAAACATCACCGTTACCGCTACTTCGCGTTGCATCATCGGTATTTGTACCATTTCGCAGTTCCTGTGCAGCACAAAGGTAAGCACTGCGCCATGGACCTGATTCTGCCTGATATCCCAATTGCTCCAATGCATCCGCACACAGATAACGTGCATCCGTATTTTCCGGATCAGCAAAAACCAGCGTATTGGTAATCTGAGCCACCCACTGATATTCTCCCTTTGCAAAATCTTCTTTTGCTTTTTCAAGAACAGCATCTGTATCACCGAAATATTCTACCAGCTTTTGGGCATAATCCGATGGTGTAAGTTCAGCAAGATGGACAGGATTACCGTCATACCAGCCCATATATTTCTCATATACTGCCTTCGAATTATGAGAAACTGTACCGTAATACTGACGAGTATACCAGACTTTCTCCAGTTCCTCCGGAAGCTGGATCATATTGGCAATCTCTGTTTCCGTATAACCTTCATTAATGTAGAGCAATGTCTGGTCATTAATAAACTTATATACAGCTGCAGTATTGGTCATATATTCCTGAATGGTATCATTTCCCCAATGTGGCCAGTTATGGGACTGGAATACCACATCTGCCTTATCACCATAGAGAGCCAGAGATTCCATGATGTACTCTGCCCATGCGTTTCCGTCACGCACCTGGGCTCCGCGAAGTGTATACAGATTGTGGAGTGTTCCTGTACAGTTTTCAGCCATCCACAAAGCATTTCTGGATCCAATCCAGAAGTTCATCTCTGCCGGTGCTTCGGTGCCCGGAGTAAGCTGAAATTCAATTTCCACTCCGTCAATGGTATGCTTCTCACCAGTTTGTGTGATTTCAAGTGTAGGAGAAATATAACTTGTGCTGCCCTTGGACTGTCCCATACCAATACCAATGGCAAGGGATCCTGTTTCACCACCCTCAAGCATTGTTCCATACTGATAACTTGCTCTTCGTCCCATAGCAGTACCTGCATAAATATTCTCGCTGACAGCATGCTTCTCAAAGCCTTCCGGTGCAATTACCTGCACATTGCCCGCTTGTACCTCTTCTTCCGAAACAATTCCCTTGACTCCACCGAAATGATCAACATGAGAATGGCTGTAGATCACTGCCTTTACAGGAAAAGTGCCCAGATTCTCTTCCACCAGGGCAAGAGCCGCTTGTGCACACTCTACACTCATCAATGGATCTACTACAATCCATCCTGTATCGCCTTTTATGAATGTGACATTTGACATATCATAGCCACGCACCTGATAAATTCCATCGGTTACTTCAAAAAGGCCATAAATATGATTCAGCTGTGTATCTCTCCAAAGGCTGGGATTTGCTGTATCCGGAGCATCCTGATCCAGAAAAGCATATGCCGTCTGACTCCATACAACCTTCCCGTTTTCATCACAAATATCCAGAGTATCCGGAGAAGCAAGCAGACCTTTGGTCGCATTCTCAAACTCCGTAGTATCTTCAAAATCCAGCAATGCATAAACTTCCTGATTTGCATCAATCGTATACTGGGTAGCCGGTTTGCTTTCCGCTGTTAATTCTGATGCTGCAATTGCGGTTGAACTGCCACAGACAGTCATGGTAAATGCCAATGCAGCGGTAATCATAGTAATTACTCTTTTTCTTTTCATGATATTTTCCCCCTTTGTTCCATTTTCATAATACTGCTTTCTGAGCCTGTTAAACAGCAGAGCTTAACTGCTCTGGTTTTAGTGTGGTGAGTTAGCGTTCTGTCTTTCCGAAATTGATTCCAAGTACGATCATATTGATACCCTGCATCAAAACAGAAAAAGCGATCATATATCCTGCGGAAATCATGGTAAGCACAGGATGAGTAAATGAAATGATGCTGACAATTACGGATAAAACACCGCACACAATGCTAAGGATACCTTTTCCTTTAGATGTTTTATATACCTTTGCGCCGCCGGCAATCTGGAAAATACCATAAATCAGAATAATCGCACCAACCAGATAAGCAGCCATTACGTCTGTGATGAACCGCTGAATGCCGCTGAATAATAAGATAATACCCGCAAGTCCTTCCAGAACACCGAGAATACATGCTCCGATTTCTTTCTTTTCTTTGGATAAAGAAAGGATTACAAGTTCAATACCATTTACAAACAGAAGGATTCCCAGTATCCATCCGATTGCAAGAAAAGTTCTCATTGGTCTTACAAGAGTGTAGACTCCTAATAACAATGTTAAAACTCCGGTGATCAAAGTGAGGTATTTTAGTGCTTTATTATCTTTCATACTGTTAAGCTCCTCTCATATTGCAAGTGAAACCGTTTTATACTATACTTCAATTAATTTCAGACAATAGATTATTTCATTGGAGGACAGGTACATGAAAAGAATTAAAGTATTAGGCAGTGTTTTAAAACGGACTCTCGCAGATAAAATTATCATTGGTTTTATTGCGTTTATTTTTGCTATCGCAGCAGTGATCCAGCTGGTGGAACCGGACATTAACCGATACGGAGATGCGCTGTGGTATTGCTATGCGGTGATCTCCACTGCCGGATTTGGCGATGTAGTTGCGGTTACCTTTATTGGAAAAATGTGTTCCGTTCTCCTGACAATCTATTCGCTTTTTGTAGTTGCCATCGCCACCGGGGTAGTGGTTAATTTCTATACCCAGATGGTAGAAATGCAGCGAAAAGAGACACTTGCCATGTTTATGGATCAGCTGGAAAGACTTCCTGAGCTTTCCAGAGAAGAACTGGAGAATATTTCCAGAAAAGTGCGCCGGTTTCGGTAGCTGTGGATCTTACTGATCTCTGGAAGAATGTTCTTCTTCCTGTTTGCTGCGTACCTGCGGGATCAGAGAAGCTGCCAGCTTTCCTTTTCCGCGGGTTCGCAGATACAGAATACCGATGATAGAAAATACAACTGCGCCGATAAAGTTTACGATCAAATCTTTCATGGTATGTAAAATGGTATCCCAGATAGGGATTTTTACATAAAAGGCATTGATCTCGCCAAGAATTTCTGCTGAAAAGATAAAGATCAGAATGACTGTCTCCAGTCCCGGTGGTATTGTGACGCTCAGTTTCCTGTCCAGAAACTGTGGAACCATAAAAAGGATCAATGTTAAGATTCCCAGAAACATATTGTGGTAATTTCCCAGAAAAAACTGACGTACAACGGATAAGATTACCAGGGCGGTAAGCACCATCTGGATCTTTGTTCTGTTCTTTTTCAAACCTGAATTAGCTTTCGTTTTTCTTTTCCTCCTTCCTTATTTTATATCCTCATCCTCGCTGTTTTTATTTTAACATAAATACACTTAAACAACAATATCTCTATGCATTTAAAATGAATAAATACATGAAAATTTTAGATATTTTTCAATATATCAATTTAAGTTCAAAAGAATCATTCATTATCAATGATCTTAAAATAAAATTATAAAAAGTTCTATTGTATTTTGACGAAATTTATAGTAACATTAAAGTCAGAAAATTATTAATGAACAGAAAGCAGGTATTTTTACATGAGATATAATGTACTTCATTTTTTTGAACGTAAAAATATTGATATATCTAATATTCTTTATCTTACACGTCAAAATCCACTTACAAAAATTACATTTTTTGATGGTAAAGAGATCCTAACTGCAATTCCGGTGAAAGAGATTGCAATTTATCTTCCGGATGAAGAATTTGTGAATATTACAAAAGGTATTCTTCTTCGAAAATCACAGATTGTAAATATTTCAGATGACGGATTATATACCATGACAGATGGAAGTATATTTCAGGGACGAAAAAGGAATATCAGTCAACATAAACAGCTTAGACAGGCGTTAGGATTGTCTAAAGAACAGAATGAAAAAGCAGAGAAAATGATTCCCCTTGAATTGTTGGAAAAATGTAGTATTCTCAATGACATGCCGCTTGCTTTTTGTGTTATTGAACTTGTATTTGATGTGAACGGCAGCGGAGTAGATTTTGTATTTCGTTATTGTAATGAGGAAATGGCTGTTGTAGAGGGAATTCCAGTTTCAGAAATGCTGAATAATTCGTTTTATAAGGTGTTTGAAAATGGAGATAAAAAATGGCTGGTTACTTATGCCGACGTAGCTTTAAACGGTACAAAGGTCATTTTACATGATTACAGTCCGGAAATCGGGAAAGAACTGACTATTTATTGCTTTCAGCCGCATCCGGGGTATTGTGCATGTATATTGATTCCGGGATGAATACATTTAGCTTTCACATATGAGGGAGACTTTGGGCTATACATAAGGCCCCCCATCCCACCTCTTCATTGGGATACTCCTCATACCCCGGCAATGGTCTGGCGCCTTTTCGGAGATAGGCTTTTACTTTTTCCCCATAGAGATAGGGATCGTTTCCATTTACAATCCCCCATTGCATTAACAATGCTGCGGATCCGCTGACAAAGGGTGTTGCAAAGGAAGTCCCTGTTACTGTTCTGTAACCACCACCGGGTACGGGGGCAACTATGTTCACTCCGGGTGCCACCAGATCAGGTTTCAGATATGGTAGCATTCTGCTGCCCCTTCCGTAAAAGTCCGCATAGGAGTCAACCAACGAATCATATGCTCCAACTGCAATAATCCGCCGGGCGGTAGCAGGTATGGTCAAAGTCCCATATGCCCTTGGTTCATAAAACCCAGTTCCTCTGTTCAGGGTATTTCCACCCGGCAGCCACAGATAATATTCTCCTCCCCTGACCTTTTTTCCACTTAGAATGATTTTCCAGTCTCCACTGTCCACATAAGTTTCCACAGGAAGGAAATCTATGTAGATTTCCTGCGTCAGATGATAGGGTCCAGGTTTGCCATAATAGATTAAAAGATCTGTATTTCCCAGTCTGTACTTCTGAGGACCAAGCTTTTCGTCTAAGGGGCCGATCCGGTTTCCGGATGGATTTTCAATATAAATGCTCATTTCATCCTCATAAGATTTCCATAACTGCACATTTGATGTTGGTTCCCTGCTGCTCACAGATAATTCTATCTGTCTGGTCTGTCCCTGTTTCAGGGTTCCTCCCTCATGCAGAGGCTGATTGCCGTTGTTCCCTGTACCTGTACAGATAGCCAGACGTCCTATGGAAGAAACCATATCTATATATGTTTCAAGAAGGGAATCTCCCTTGTGGGATCCATAATTATTTCCAAAACTGAGATTAATTGCCATTGGCCGTCCCATAGCCAGTGCCTGCCGCACCAGATAATCAATCCCCTGTATCAGCTCCGTAGTCCTGGGAAAGGAGTTCTCTCTGGGAATTCCCATTTTCACAACCAACAGATCACTTTCACAGGCAACTCCCTGATTCACCCCATCTGATGCCCTCCCATTTCCTGCTGCAATTCCCAGCACGGAAGTTCCATGTCCACTGTAATCTGAAGATGGAACAAGACGCCTGCCCTGGTTTTCTCCAAGTGCAAGCGCCTCATCGATCTGTTCTTTCGTATATTCAGTTCCTGTCACATATCCCTGGGGTGGTTTTCCCTGTATGCTCTGATCCCATAAACGTAAAATTCTGCTGCTCCCATCTTCATTTCGGAAATCAGGGTGAAAATAATCCACTCCTGAATCCACAACTCCTGTCAGGATTCCTTTTCCCGTCAGTCCATTCCTGCCGGTCTGCACTGTGCGGATGCAGCTTGCTCCCTTTGCCTGAAACAATTCAAAATACAGGCGTTTGGGTTTCTCCATAAATTCCACCTGCACTCTGTGGGAATACTCATCAATCTCACTTTCCGGCAAAGTTACCACTGCATAGCTGCCTAACAATGGCACTACCTGAATTCCATTTCCAGCCAGACCACTTTCCGGTCCGCTGTACTTTATGATCACATCCCATAGCCTGGTTACAGGATCATATCCTACATTAAGATTTCCTGACTTTCTACGCTCCTGTGGGGTTGCATCCATTGCAAGATTTAAAAGGTTATCTATTTTCTGGTCTGGCATTTTAATCTCATTTCCATATATTCACTTAGTCTATTATATACAAAAGTTCTGCATACGGACTCTTATTATAACAATTTTGGGAACTGATAGTTCATTTCATGCTTTTCCAGCCAGAGCCACTTTCCAACTGCTTTTAAGAAACAATTTTGAATGACTCCCAACGAGTACAGACGCAAGCGGTCATAAAAACCATTCCATCTTCTCCCTCACATCCGCATGCTTCAGATAAATAACATTAAATTCTCTGACTATGGGCTCACCCTTCAATGTAAAAATCCCAAGCTCCGGGTCACTTTTGGCAAGTACTTCATATACAAATGAAATTCCATACCCGGAATTCTGCCCTGAAGGCTTTTTTATAAAGGTTTCTGTTTTTCAGTTTCACAGTTGCATTATTCCATAAATGTTACTTATCATATAATAAAAACTCATAAATTGATTTTATCATTCATGAAGCCTATAATCAACAAAAGAAACGCCGTATATATCAGAGAAAAGCAACAGCTACATAAAGGAGATACTTAAACATGAATGAGAAAAAAATAACAACATCCGCCAACAAAAAACTGAGTCCCGAGGAAATCAAACGGGTAAAAGGTCTTGGATGCCTTCAGGACAAACGATATGATGACATCTTTAATATTCGGGTCATCACAGGAAATGGACATATTACCACAGATGAACACCGTGCCATTGCAGATGCAGCAGACAAGTTCGGAAATGGTCAGATTACTATGACAACCCGCCTGAGTATGGAAATCCAGGGAGTTCCTTATGATAATATTGAGAAAACAATCGCCTTCCTTGGAGAACACGGCCTGATGACAGGCGGAACCGGAGCTAAAGTGCGTCCTGTTGTCTCATGCAAGGGAACAACCTGCCAGTATGGTCTGATTGATACCTTTGCACTCAGCAAGAAGATCCATGAGCGTTTTTATGTAGGCTATCACGATGTGGTGCTCCCGCACAAATTCAAGATCGCAGTTGGCGGATGTCCAAATAACTGTGTAAAGCCTGATCTGAATGATATGGGAATTATCGGTCAGAGAATCCCAAAACCGGATGTTGAGAAATGCCGGGGATGTAAAAAATGTCAGATTGAAAAGAGCTGTCCTGTCCATGTCCCGAAATTAGTTGACGGTAAACTTTACATTGATCCTAAAGAATGTATCCATTGCGGACGCTGCAAAGGAAAATGTCCTTTCGGCGCAGTACCGGAATATCAAAATGGTTATAAAATCTATATCGGAGGCCGCTGGGGTAAGCGAATCTCACACGGTCAGGCTCTTACCAGAATTTTCACAGAGGAAGAAGAAGTAATGGCAGTCATAGAAAAAGCAATCCTTCTCTTCAAAAATGAAGGAATCGCAGGAGAACGATTTGCAGATACTGTGAAACGTCTCGGATTTGAGTATGTGAATGAGAAATTGATTGGCTGAGTATTAAAAAAGACACTTCGGAAAACTTTCCCAAAGTGTCTTTTTTCAGGTTTTTATTTTGATGTAAAAATATCAACAGTTTTATTTCATAAATTATGCAGTCTGTTTTTCATCATTTTTTTCAAAAAGCTTCTTCACTCCCTGGATTGCTACCAGCACACCAAGGATCAGCAGTAACACTGCAAAGATAAGCTGTAAGGTATTTCCAAGATCCAGGCCTGTGGTAAATAATGCATTTAAGACAGTTCAGCAGGATTTCACACTCTGATGGGCTGGATTAAGATGCATTATTTTAGAGGATTGCTATAAAACCATTTTCAAATGCATTCATTTGTATAATATACGTAATTGTTTTTCTGTCTTGTACTTTCTCCGTCCTCTGCATATAACAGAGAAAGAAAATTTTACAGAAATTTTTCATTAGCACGCATGTGTATTTTACAAACTGTTTCTATAATAGTAATCAAAGAATTGAAAGAGAAAAGAGGAATCATTATGTATCAGACATTATGGAATTCTATTAATAAACAGGTAAAAAACTCACATGCTTCTGCAGCCTTTCTGGCTATTTCACTTATAGGATGGACAACCATCGGTCTTCTGGCAGGCTTTTTGATCTGCATAATCGGTGGTATGTCCTTTATTACAAAGGTAACTGTTGTCCTTTGCAGTGGCGGGTATACAGGATTGATCTTTGGTTTCTTTGGCGGTATTTTATATCTGTACCGGACAGAACCACCTCATTCAACTGACTCTGCCCCCTCACAGGTTCCCACTGTTTCCCAAATATCTCTCAACGCCAAGACAGCTGCCCGGTAATAAATCGGACAGCTGTTTTTTATCCAAGCGCTACATCCAGAATCATCATCAGGGAAAAGCCTACAGCGAAGAAAAGGGTTCCTATGTTAGAGTGTTCTCCGACAGACATTTCAGGTATGAGCTCTTCTACCACTACATAGAGCATAGCTCCGGCAGCGAAGCTTAAAAGATATGGAAGTGCCGGGACAATGAGTCCGGCAGCTAGGATTGTGAGGACTGCACCGATAGGTTCTACAATCCCGGACAGGACTCCGCCTGCAAAGGCTTTGGTCTTTCCCATCCCTTCAGAACGCAGGGGCATGGAGATAATAGCTCCCTCAGGGAAGTTTTGAATAGCAATCCCGATAGAAAGAGCCATTGCTCCCATTATAGTGATCTGGGCGTGACCTGTTAAATAACCTGCATATACGACTCCTACTGCCATTCCCTCCGGAATATTATGCAGAGTTACTGCAAGAACCAGCATGCTAGTTCTCTGAAGTCTGCTCTTCGGACCTTCTGCCTTGTCACTGTTCTGGTGAAGATGCGGGATCATGTGATCCAGCAAGAGCAAAAAAAGCACCCCTATCCAAAATCCCACTGCTGCCGGTACAAATGAAAACTTCCCCAGTCCGGAAGACTGTTCAATTGCCGGGATCAGCAGACTCCATATGGAAGCTGCAACCATAACTCCTGCTGCAAAGCCGGTAAGTGCCCTTTGAATCTGTTCATTCAGATTCTTCTTCATGAAAAATACGCAGGCGGCTCCTGCAGAAGTTCCAAGAAAAGGAATCAAAATTCCATAAAATACATTTATATCCATCAATTTATTCCTCCTGTTTTTATTTGTATGCAAATAAAAGAAATAGGTTCTTGTTATTTGTTTGATTTAGTTTAATCAGTATATCAGATTTTTTGACAAATAAAAAGAGAATACAAAATTTTTTACTATTTTGTATTCCTGAAGTGTAAGTTTCCTGCATTGTTAGTTCCTTTTCTGATGGAATTGCGATCAGGACTGCAAGAACTGCTGCAAACATACCAACCAGTACCATTTCTCTGGTTGTAAACTTTCTCTCTGCAGCAGGGCTTTTTGCATATGACTGACTCATAATAATACTCTCCTCTTTCCCTGTTGATGATTGGTTTTGACTTTCTTTTTATATCATAGGCGGAGAAGATTGATGAGAATTTATAAGAGAACCCTTCCCTCAGGTCTTTCTTTCACCTGTGGAAAGGGTTCTTCTCTTTGTCTCAGAAGCTCTCTGCATCCAGTCAGTTATTCTTCATCCGCATGATAAATCCCCACATACCCCTGCTGCTCCACTCTGACGATCTGTTCTACCTCCTCGGTTTTCTCCGGGAAAGTATCTTCTGTCTGGAATCTGACACAAGTTCCGCACGAAGAACTTAAATCTCTCGGAACCGGCATCACTTCTGCTTTAAGATTCATAGCTTCACAATTTCTGCGAAACTGAATGGCTCCATAGTGGGAATAAAATGTGGCTATGTATGTAATCATTTTGTGATCTTCAGCAGGATGTCATCCCCCTGCTCTTCTACCTTTACCTGATAACCCTGATGTGTGGCAAATCTGGATACATTCTCTTTTGCGACTACATTGTCAACCAGAACTTCATATTCTTTATCGCCGGATTCCATTGCATTCTTTGCACGAATCACTGGTTCCGGACAGGATAAGCCTCTTGCATCTACTTTCTTCATCCGTCTCGTTTCCTTTCTATTGCTTAATGCCATATTTATGACTATTCAGCATCGTCTCAATTGCGAGCCTGAATCTATTCATAAATCACAACTATTTTTATAACAGTTCCTATGCTTCTTCTTTTCTCATGGAATTCATTGCCGCGATCACTGCAACCACCACGATACCAATGATAACTGCAATTTTTCCATTCGCTGTAGGGCCCTCACCGGAAGATGCAAGCCCGAAGTTATGGGCAAAAGCAGCACCTGCCATCAGACCGAGAACGGTCACAGCGGAGTCTGTATTTCCCTCGCCTGCAAGGATCAGCTGACGAAGCGGGCATCCACCGAGGAGAATACATCCAAAGCCTGCCAGATACATTCCCAGTGCGTTCCACAGTCCGTCTGTATGTGTGATCGGCTGTCCCGCAAATCCCGGATTGAAATAGGATGTTCCTGTAACTGCACCGAGGAGCAGATTCATTACCAATGCTGTCACAAGAATTGCAGCAAAACCGAACAGTAATTTATATTCTTTGAAAAGTACCGCATCGCGGATACCGCCGACCATACACAGACGTGTTCTCTGTGCCAGAATTCCAACGATAATTCCTGCTGCCAGTGCGATAATGATTGCAGCATGTTTTGCTCCAGGTCCGCCTTCCGGCTCTGTGAAATGGATAAATGCAGGTGCAGCTGCCAGTAACAGAAGCATCACAATCTGGAATGCAGGATAAATACTGCCTTCCAGCTTCGGCATCTTATAAGAACGTTTCAGTGTGTAACCTTTCTTCAGAAAAACAGTTCCTGTAAGAATACCGGCTACAAATCCAACAAGTCCAAACAGAGCATTTCCGTCTCCGCCTGCCAGACGCAGAATCATACGGAATGGACATCCAAGAAACATCAGACATCCGATCATAACAAATGCGCCAAGTGTAAATCTGGTCACAGGTGCAGAGCCGCCTCTTGGACGAAACTCTTTCTTAGCAAGTGAAATGATACATGCTCCAAGCACCAGACCAATGATCTCCGGGCGGATATACTGAACTGCTGCCGCTGAATGAAGTCCCAGCGCACCTGTGGTATCTCTCAGGAAACAGGCAATACAGAAACCCATATTTGCCGGATTTCCAAAAAACACCAGAATTGCAGCAATCAGACCGATCACGCCTCCTGCCAGAACTATGGTTCCCTTTTCGTTTTTCATTTATTTCTTTCCTCCTTTTACACTATGTACTCTCAGCGTCTTTATTGCACTTGCTTTTGTGAGAGTACATCACTGACTTTTTTCGTTGTCAGCATAATTTCTTTGTATCTATTTTATCATTTTTATGCTGAAATCACTAATTCATTATAGCCGTATTTTATAGTTATTTATAGAAATCTTTTATAAGTTGTGCTATACTACAGATAAGATATGATATGATGTTAGGGTCAAAAAGTATTTTTTTCCTAACTTGATATCCACGAATTGCTATATATAAAAATCGGGGGATTTGTTACTATGAATAAAATCTATCTGGATCAGGCCAGTACGTCTTTTCCAAAGGCGCCATCTGTGGCACAGGCAGTTTATGATTACCTGGCAGGCTCTGCTGTGAATGTGAATCGGGGAGGATACCGGGCAGCTTATTCTGTGGAGGAGCAGATTTTTGAGACAAGAGAACAGCTTCTGAAGCTCTTTCACTTTACTTCCGGAAAGGGTAAGAATGTTATTTTTACAGAAAATATCACTGCCAGTCTGAATGTTCTTCTGAAAGGACTTCTGAAACCCGGCGATCATGTACTTGTAACTGCCATGGAGCATAATGCAGTGATGCGTCCTCTTGTACAGCTGGAGAAACACGGAATTTCTTTTGACAGGATCCCATGCGCTTCTGACGGCAGTCTTCTGCTTGATAGAGCAGCTGCACTCCTTCGTCCTGAGACTAAGCTTGTGGTCTGTCTTCATGCTTCCAATGTATGCGGAACTGTCATGCCGGCACAGGAAATCGGAGATTTCTGCAAAGAACATAGGCTTCTTTTTATTCTGGACACTGCACAGACAGCAGGAACGCTTGACATTGATATGGAGAAATATCACATAGACGCACTGGCATTTACAGGTCACAAGGGACTCAGAGGGCCACAGGGAACAGGTGGTTTTCTGATCCGTAATAAACTGGCAGCGCAGATTGAGCCTCTTATCAGTGGGGGAACAGGAAGCGCCTCACATTCTGAGAAAATACCGGCATTTCTTCCTGATCGTTTCGAGCCCGGAACTCCCAATATACCTGGGATTCTGGGACTGCATGCCGCACTCTGTGATCTGGAGAAACAGTCCATGGAAGAAATCCGCCAACATGAATTAATGCTGACACAATACTTTATGGATGGTATCCTGAATCTGGATCCTGAAGAAAAATTTCTGCGTATTATCGGTAAAAAAAATACTGAAAACCGTTGTGCAGTTGTATCTGTCCAGACCTTACATATGGACATGGCTCAGGCCGCCTTTGAGCTGGACAGTACTTACGGAATTATGACAAGAGTTGGCCTTCACTGTGCACCAAATGCCCATAAAACCCTTGGAACATACCCGAAAGGTACTCTCCGGTTTTCTTTCGGATCCGAGAATACAAAACAGGAACTGGATATTGCTTTAAATGCATTATCCGCATTACTATAGCAATCCTCTTAAATGCATTATTTAAGAGGATTGCTATAAAAGGAGAGTTTCACAATGGAATTTAAACAATTAGAAGCATTCGTCGCTGTCGTGGACTACGGCAGCTTCTCAGAGGCGGCCCGCCGCCTCTACCTGACACAGCCCACGATCAGTGCGCATATACGTTCTCTGGAAGATGAACTGCATATGAAACTGATCATTCGTACTACAAAGAAAACAACAATCACTGCCAAAGGCTACCAGCTTTATGACAGTGCAGTCCGTATGCTGGAGATCAGAAATAACCTGCTTGAGAATTTTACAGGTGCCCACAAACATATGATAGATCTGGCTGCATCTACCATTCCTTCTTCTTATCTTTTGCCGGAACTGCTTGCTGCTTTCGGCAAAACGCACCCGGATGTTTATTTTCACTCCATACAGTCAGACAGTTCAGAATCCATCAGCCGGGTACTGGACGGAACTGTAGATCTGGCTCTGGTAGGTCAGAATACACGTGACGAGAGCTGCGTGTTTATTCCTTTCTGCCATGATGAGCTGGTCATTGCAACTCCTGTAACAGATCACTATCTTGCACTCAAGGACAGAGAAACACCCGCTATTTTTCATGATTTCCTGAAAGATCCTATTATCCTCAGGGAAAAGGGCTCCGGCACAAAAAAAGAAATGGACCTTTTTCTGGATCGCACAGGCATCACAACAGGCAATCTGAATGTGATCGCCCGCATGAATGACCTGGAAAGCATCAAAAAGTCCATTGTCAATGGTCTGGGAATCTCTATTCTATCATCACGCTCTGTCAATGACCTGCAGAGGACAAAGCAGATTCTTGTCTTTCCGCTGGAGGAAGCTGCCCATAAGCGCAGTTTCTATATAGTCTACAGCAAAAACAGGATTCTGAAACCCCATGTAAAGCAGTTTGTACAGTTTGTGCGAGACTATTATATGTAACTGTTATCTGCCGGCATCCAGCAGTTTCACAAACTCTTCCTCCGGCATCGGTTTGTAAAAATAATAACCCTGAATATAATCACAGCCGTTGTCTCTTAAGAACTCGACCTGCTCTTTAGTTTCAGCACCTTCCGCTATAATCTTTATCTCCATAGTATGTGCCATTTCAATGATGAAGCGGATAATACTGCGTGTTTTGGTATTGGTTTCTATCTGCCGCACAAAACTCATATCAATTTTCATAATATCAAAGTTGTAATTCTGGAGCATTCCAAAGGAAGAATATCCGCTTCCAAAATCATCCAGGAGCAGCAGAATCCCTGCTTCTCTTAATGCCTCCAGAGTTGCATTTCTGTCTGCCTCAATGGCAGCATAGGAAGTTTCCGTAATCTCCATTCTGCACAGACCGGACGGCATGGAAGTATCCGCACATTTCTTCTCCAGCCAGTTCATGATCGTCTCATCATAGAAATCCATCCATGACAGATTAGTTGATACCGGAACTGTGATCTTATCGGACTGATAACGTTTCTTCTGAAATTCATTAACCGAATCCAGCACATACAGATCCAGTTCGGAAATATGTCCGCTTTCCTCCAGTGCAGGAATAAATACACCCGGCGAAATAAATCCCTTTTTCGGGTGGAACCACCGGATCAGAGATTCTGCTGATGCAATCTTTCCGGTCATTGCATCCACAACAGGCTGAAAATATACTTTGAACTGTCCCTGCTCAATCCCTTCCTCCAGTTCACCTGCTAATGTTGCTTTATCTATATATGTATTCTTCATGGAAGAATCATAAATCTTATATGACTGGACAAACTCATCTGTAATATATCTCTGGGCAATCTTTGCCCTGTCAATCATTCCATTCACAGACATTTTTTTCTTTTCAAGCATAAAAATCCCACATTTGACAGACAAATGAAGTGTTTTTCCTCCCCGGGTAAGTTTCTTCTGACACATTCCGGTAAGCATATCCAGATCGAGATTCTTACGTTCTACCAGACAGATAAAATGATCTGCGTCCTCACGTGCCGATACCAGAGGCTTCAGCTCTGATTTCCGGACATCTTCGTACACTTTGCGCAGCATCATATCTCCGATTTCTGTTCCAAAAAGCTCATTGACTGCCTTGAAATTCTTAATATCGAAAAATACAACCGCATATCCGGTTCTGTCTTCACTTTCTTTCAGGATCCGTTCCACATGACGGATAAAACCCTGTCTGTTATATCCGCCCGTCAGAATATCCTGTTCAAATTTCTCCGTAATATCCTCAACTGTAGCTACAATAATGTCAAAAAATTTATTGAGGTAAAAAAATGTATAGTTCTTTAAACATTTCTCCCCTTTTTTATTAAACTGATGAACAGAGAAAGAATATCTATCTTTCTCCTGCAGTTCTTTCCGAATGGTATCAAGACGCACACATTTTTCATATACGGATTTCTCATCATCCGGAACAAATTTCTTCATAACTTCAGTAACATAACCGGAATAACTAATCTCTTCTGCCAGAACCATCTCCATGGCACAGATACCCGGATGATCCAGTCTCACACAGTCTCTCTGCCCGTCAATAATCTCTATTCTGTCAAAATTCTTTCTGTACAGCATATGCGGAATCTGCTCTGAAAAATAGTTCTCTGTAATATCAGAAAAATAGATCAGTGCTTCCAGCCTGTCATAAGAAACGTTCCGGACCATCTCAACTGTGGTTCTGATCATCCTCAGACTGATTCCTTTTGCGGCATACACAGGACATTCCCATTGGATCATATCTTTTCCCTGTGTCAGACACTCCCTCAGATTATCTACACAAAATACCTTTCTGTACTGAGTTCTCACTTCTCTCTGCGGAATAGACTGACTGATCCGCTCAATATAAGAATCCAGTGGTTCATTTACATCTTTCAGCTCCAGTGAAGCAATCCTGCTGTTTGCCATAATACAGCTTCCATCCGAAATATTTACTGTAACTGAGGCAAACGCATCTTTTGCATGACGTATGATCTTATCCAGCTGTTTCAGATATTCATCATTGATATCCCGGATATACATCATGGCAATCTGGTCATCCGGTTTATATTCTGCACTTCTGATGACTTCCATACATACCCAGCGGTACTCCTGTTTTATCAGAGTTCTGTAGTTCAGGTAAATGCGTTCTCTGCCTTTCGCAAGTTCTCTTCTCAGATTATCTATACTGCAGAATTTCAAATATTCTTCCTGATCCTCTTCATAAATATATTTATAATCAGCCATCATTTTAAGGCTTTCAGAAAGACTTGGAAGCATGGAAACAGTACTGTCTTTTCCTCTTATAACTGTATAAGTATCTGTCGAGAGATTAATCTTGAGTATCCGGTGAAAAATAGATGATAACATTTTCATCGCATCCTGCAGGTCTCCCGTCATCTTATCATGCAGCGCAATCGTACTCTCAACACGATGAAAGACCGTCATTGCATCAAAGGGACGTGTGAAGTAATCACTTGCTCCCAGCCCATAAACCCGACGGATGCTATCTCCGGAAGTCTCTGATGAAATACAGATAACAGGCAGCATATCCAGCCATTGCTTTTCCTTCATAACAGCAAGTACCTGATAACCATCCATTACCGGCATGATCAGGTCAAGGAGCACCAGCTTAAAATCCTTATGGCATCTTTCAAGGATTTCAACTGCCTGCTTTCCATTTTCAGCTTCACAGATATCATAGTTATCTTCCAGCATACAGGCAAGGATTTCTCTGTTTAATTGTGAATCATCAACGATTAATATCTTTGGCTTACTCATATAATGTATGCCCTTTCTTCTGTTATTATGGCTGTGTGAAAATTTAACCGGACAGATGTCAAAAACAGCTGCTCGGTTATGCATAATTCAAGTATATCATTCAAAGGATAAAAGTCAATAAATGGAATATACCATTTTATTGCTGTTCACCGGTAATATCGGGATATACTGACAGTATATGATTCCCTGTTTTCTCTTTACAAAAATTCACATTGATATATATAATACCTAAACAGATCAAGGAGGAGCACAGGCTCCTCCTTGTCAGTCAGTTACAAGTTTTTCTTCTTACTTTACAGATTTTTCTTCTTATAAATAAACCATGATGCTGCTACAGTAAACACCAGCAAATAAAGAAGCAGAATCCCAATACCACTGTAATTCACCGCCTCACCTGATGAAATGCTTCTCATCAGATGGCTGGTCTGGGATAATGGCAAGGCTGATACAAACTTGCCTACAAATCCCGGAAGTTTCTCTGTTGAGAAAAAGGTGTTACACAAATATGCCATGGGCATAATGATATAATTGGAAAACCTCGGCACATCTGCGTGGTTTTTTGCCAGAAAGGAGACCACCACGCCGATGGCTGAGAATACTGCTCCATTCAGGAACATCACCAGAAAGGACCATCCGTTGAAGATCAATCCTGTCTCAATAGGTGCTGTAAGAAGCAGTATGATTCCTCCTGCATACAGACCGCGCAGACTTCCCCCGATGATCTGTCCGGCAATAAACTGCCATAATGGTGTGGGGGAGATCATCACCTGGTCAAAAGCTTTCTCATACAGTCTCTGTACGTTTAGGTTCTGCGCAATGGCGTTGAAGCTTCCGTTCATAGTTGTCAGTGATACCACACCCGGAATCAGAAAATTCAGGTATGGCTGTCCATGAGAAGTGGTCTGGATTCCCATTCCGAATACGATCAGATACATTAGCGGTGCGATCATTGCTGCCAGCGTGATCTTATAGAAGTCCCGGCGGAATTCTACCCACTTCTCCCATAATATTGTTATAATTCCCATACATTTTTCTCCAGATTATTCTAACTTTTTTCGCAACCTCCGCAGGGGACTTCCCTGATTCGGTTAATAACTGCTATTTTGAAATCAAATGCTTCCCGGCTCTTTCTACAAAGACGTCTTCCAGTGTCGTCTCGCGAAGAGACGCCTGTCCTGTAAGCTGTTCCAGATACCGGATTGCTTCCTGTCGTGTATGGAAATAGTGATTCTGTGTTCCATCTGCTGTCATCTCGTCCACCGCATAAGCACCAAGACTCTCGATCAGTGCTGACGGAGTACTTACCTCCTCCAGTTTACCATGATCCATCAGTGCCACACGATTGCAGAGACTCTGAGCTTCTTCCATATAATGAGTAGTCAGCAGGATCGTCAGGTTTTTCTCATTAAGCTTACGCAGAAGATTCCACATCTGTCTTCTGGAAAGAGCATCCATACCTGCTGTGGGTTCATCCAAAAGCAATATCTCCGGATCTGTCAGTAATGCCCGACAGACCATCAGCTTACGCTTCATTCCACCGGAAAGCTTACGGACTGTACGTTTGCGAAACTTCAGCAGGTCACAGAACTCCAGAAGTTCTTCTGTTCTTTCTTTTATCTGCTTTCGCGGCATAAAATAGAGCCGTCCCTGGTATTCCATAATCTCATCCATATTCATATCCTGACGCATGGAATATTCCTGGGTGATCACACTGATTTTTCTTTTCAGATCAGGACGTTGTCTCGTAAGCTGCTGACCGTCTATGAGGATTTCTCCCTTTGTGGGAAGAAGAAGGGTTGAGAGCAGGCTGATGGTCGTTGTCTTGCCTGCTCCGTTCGGTCCGAGAAGGCCAAAAAATTCCCCTTTTTCAATTTTCAGGTTCAGGGAATCCACAGCTGTAAAATTGTCAAAGGTTTTTGTCAGATCTCTGGTCTCAATCATAATCCTCCATCCTGTTCCTTTGCAATGATCAGAGAATAATAGCCTGCATCATCCGGAATTTCTTCTACACTGTTGTAAATATGCTCATCCGGCATTCCACAGTTCTCCACCATACGGATATTGCGTCCGCTTTTTGCCAGAATTTCCTTTACCTGATTCATCTTTTTGCCGGATTTCATCAGCACATAGGTACCCGGCTGATCCAGTTCACTGTCAAGGCGGTGAACTGCAGGCTGTACATGAAGAGGCTGGTTCCACTCTGTAAGCGGGATATTCAGGCGTGCTGCTGTTGCACAGAAGGAAGTGATACCGCTTACCAGTCTTGTCTCATATCCATCCTCTTCTACTCTCTTCTGTACATATGAAAATGTTGAATAGATAGTCGGATCTCCAAGTGTCAGAAATACTACATTCTTACCTGTATCAAGTGCCGCTTCCAGTGCCTTGGCACCTTTTTCATGGTTCAGTTCCAGTTCTGCCTTATCATGTGTCATTGGCATATAGATTGGCAGAAGTTCCTTCTTGGCCAGTTCCGGTACTGCCTGTACTGCGATCTTATATGCAACTGTTTCACGCACCTCTGCGCCCGGTACTGCAATAATATCATTCTCTTTGATCAGACGCACTGCCTTTAATGTCATAAGTTCCGGATCTCCGGGGCCAACTCCTACTCCGTATAAAATTCCTCTCATTACCATATCCTCCTGTGATTTGCATATACATTTTTATGATATCAGAATTGCAGGAGCTGCTTCGCAGCAAAGCAATTCACAGATATTCATTTATTGTGCTCACTGTTCACTACGTTCTCAATGATGTTGCGTGCGGACAGCACCTTTTATTATACTAAAACAGGATAACTTTTTCAACGAAGTATTGACAACTAATTTCAATTGTGGGATGATGAAAATTATCGAATTTAAGTGAGGAAAGAAATATGAGAAAGATTTTTGCAGTTCTGGCAGCTTTGATCTGCTGTCTGTCAGTATGGACTTCTGTTCCTGCTGCACAGGCTTTCACTCTTGATAAAGAAGATGGGGAGTATTCCATCCAGGTAGAGCTGGAGGGCGGGAGCGGCAAAGCCAGTGTCACTTCACCGACTTTGATCACCGTAAAAAACGGCGAAGTAACTGCCGATATCCAGTGGAGCAGTTCTAATTATGATTACATGATCGTTGACGGTGAAAAATATCTCCCTGTCAATGAGGAAGGAACGAATTCTGAATTCCTGATTCCGGTTACCATTATGGATGAGAGCATGCCGGTAATCGCAGACACTACTGCCATGGGCACCCCTCATGAGATCAATTATACCCTGACTTTTTATTCCGATTCCATCGGTTCCAAAAGCCAGATGCCGCAGGAAGCAGCGAAACGTGTTGTTGCTGTTGCCCTTGTTATTATCATAGGCGGCGGGATTCTGAATTATTTCGTAAACAAGAGAAACCGTTGTTAAGTCAGACGGACACCTGTGCCTCAGTTCGGTTAAGGAACGTAAAAAAAGCTGCCATCCGGCAGCTTTTTTGTATTCTATATCTTTATTCAGCCATCTCCACTTCCAGCACATAGTCTACAGGATCCGGCAGTACAGGATCCGGACCGAGGTCAACAAATGCGATATCCGGATAATCGCTGTGCACCCATAAAGTAGAAATCGGCACTTCATGTCCGTCATCCAGGGCACGTACTTTCACAATCTTATTCTTGTCAAAGCCGATCAGCGGCAGTGGTCCTAATGTATTCTCATAAATATGGACATAATACTTGTTTCCATTTCTGGTGATACGTCCGTAATCCGGTTTCGGAATATCTGCTGCCGGAGCGCATCCATAGATACTGTCATGGTTCTTATCCATCCAGCGTCCGATTTCCGCCAGAATCGCAGAGGACTCTTTCGGGAATTTACCTTTCGCATCAGGTCCTACATTCAGAATCATATTTCCACCTTTGGAAACACACTCTACCAGCTTCTTGATCAGCATGGAAGCAGGTTTGTAATAGTGGTCATTTGCGCAGTAGCCCCAGTTATTGTTCATGGTGAAGCATGCTTCCCATACCATCGGATTCCCTTCTTTGTCGCAGATTCCTTCCGGCGGAATGATCTGTTCCGGGCTTACGAAATCGCCATGATATGGTGTCGGATTGCAGTCATACAGAGAACCTCTTCCCTCACCGCTGACTTCCAGACGATTATCAATGATGATTCCCGGCTGTAATCTGCGGACCATATCTATCAGTCTTGTTGCTCCCCATTTCTCACCCCGCATATCATCGTATGAAAAGTCAAACCACATAATATCGATTTTTCCATAATTTGTGCAGACCTCTTCCACCTGATTGTACATATACTCTATATAACGAGAAAAATCTCTGTTTTCATTACTGCATTCCGGATGGTTTCTCATAGGATGGATGCGGTCTCCGTAATGAGGATAGTCCGGATGATGCCAGTCAAGTAAGGTGAAATACAGACCGACTTTCAGACCTTCTTCGCGAAGGGCTTCCACATATTCTTTGATCAGATCTCTTCCTGCAGGTGTATTGGTAACTTTATAATCTGTGTATTTACTGTCAAATAAACAGAAACCATCATGGTGTTTCGCAGTCAGAACCACATATTTCATACCTGCTGCCTTTGCCTCTTTTGCCCACTGTTTCGGGTTATAGTCTCTGGCATCAAATTCTTTCATAAACGGAAGGTATTCTTCCTCAGGCATCTCCTCTGTACTGCGTACCCATTCTCCTCTTGCAGGAATAGAATATAAGCCCCAGTGGATAAACATTCCGAAACGGGCATCCTGATACCATTTCATACGTTCTTCATATTCTTTTCTGTTAAACTGATACATGATTTCTTATCTCCTGTATTTATTTACATTAATCTCAACAGCATATCCCCGGTTCCTACATTGTAACCGCTGGTCGCATAAATCCCATTCAGGGTTCCATTCGTCACAATAATCAGCGGAAGTTTGTCCGGATCTACGTACATACGCCTTCCCAGAGTATTGATAATCTCTGAGAAATCATCATAATAAATCTGAATATTTTTTAACTTTGCAAGTGCTTTGGACAGTGTCGGTGTCTCCAGTGCTTCTTTGCTTCTCACTACAAAAATAATCTGCTCTGCATATCCTGCGAAAGCCTCTTCCTGCTCCATCATTTCATTTAAGATATGCTCAGTAGGCTCTTTTTCTTCTTCCAGAAACATCAGGATATGTTTTCCGTCTGCTGTAAGGTCAGATGCTTTCACCTCTGTACCATCCTCAGTTTTCAGCATAAATTCCGGCATGGAAATATTCTCCAGCATATCCTCCAGATCTGCTTCCCTGAGTACCAGCTCGATCTCCTTTGTCTCTCCGGGCTGAATTTCAAAATGATATTCATTTGCAAACATATTTCCATTTGGAAGTCTGTTTGAAGTAAGAATCCTGTAGTTTCCGGATTCCAACGGCAGATTCAGGATCTGATCTTCGAAATTCTCTGCTCCCAGTTTCAGTGATGTATATCTTCCATTCTCCAGTTTTGCAATACTCCAGTTCTGGAAATATTTCCACTGTACAGTCTCTCCTGCTTTCAGGATCAGAGTACAGTTCTTCTCTGTTCTTGCAAGCACAGGAACGAATCTTCCGTTTTCCATATATTCCATAGAACGATCATGTGGATTCAGTCTTGCCGCTACTCCAAGGGTTCTCGCTATTGCAACAAACAGGATTTTCTTTGACAGGAAGCTTCCTGTACAGGTCCTTATGCATCCTGCCGGTGTTGTGATCACACTGGAACGCTCTTTCTCCGGTCTGGAAACAATTGCCTTCTCGATCAGATTCCAGATTCTGGAAGGATCATCTCTCAGCTCCTGTTTCTCAGCTCTGGAAAAATGCTTCTTAATCTCTCTTCTGTATTTCTGAAGAACTTCATCATCTACTCTTGGATTTAACACATAAGATACAAAGGTATCCTTTTTCATCATACCATGATATGGAATTGCCAGCTCCAGGTGTTCCTCCAGAACGTCACTGATACAGTCAGTTCTGTCTTTCTCTGTGAGAACCCTCAGGAGATCTTCTCTGTATGAGACAGCAATGGCTTCTTCTATCCTGTTTACCTTTTTTTCCAGGAAACGTTCACATTCCGGATTTGACCAGTTTCTTACTTTTTGCTCTCTGTGTGCATTGGCTGCTGCCAGACGCTTATTTCCCTTCGCCTTCTGTTCTAAAGTCGGCATGTCTGTGTTTACAGGTGCATCATGAGGAGCAAATATATCTGCTGCTGTCCACTTTTCTGATTCGCCGTCATTTCTTTTATCCTGCGATACCAGACAAAGTTCACAGTTATCTTCTTTCTCAGTGTTCATAACTGTTTCCGCATAGAACCACTCGCCGTCAGAACACATTCTTGCGGAAATATGCAGACTCCCAAGTCCTGTTGTCAGTCTGGCGGTTCCCTTACTGTCTGTTTTCTTCTCTGCGATTGGTGCATACTCTGAATAGTTCAGCACCTCAAAGGAAACCTCAGCTCCCTCTGTGGGTAACCCCTGCGCATCCTTTACTGTTACTGTAATTTCTTTGGTTACTGCATACCTCTTCAATTCATTCAGCATGGTCACCATACCATCTGTGCCGATCACCTCGCCTTCCGGTATCTTGGTGTCAAACACACGTGAATGAATCATCATTGCTCTGGAAGAAGCGTTTGTAAACCATCCTTTATTCAGGATTTCTTCAGGCTCACAGGCTCCGAGGAAATACCATTTGCCGTCACACCAGATCTCTACCCAAGCGTGATTGTCATCGCAGTGAGACCACTTCGGCGCATATACCTGGCGGGCAGGTACGCCTACACTTCGCAGTGCATTTACAGTGAATACGGACTCTTCACCACATCTGCCATTTCCTCTGCGGTATACAGAAATCGCAGATAAAGTACGGTCATCTGTACAATGATAAGTAGCTTCTTCGGCACACCAGTAATTCACTTCCAGCGCTGCTTCTCTGAAGTTCATTCCCTGTATTCTGCTTCCGATCTCTGTGCGGAAATAAGTTCTGCACTGTGCGATCTCTTCCTCATTTACTCTGTGAAACAGCACATAATTCAGGAAGATTTCTTCCGGAAGATCTGCAACCTGTGGATTCTCTTTCCAGAGCTTTACACCATTCTCTGCATAGTCCAGAAATACTTCAAATGGATAATTGCCAATATCACTGTACGGCATAAACGCATATAAATATTTACATGCAAGCGCCACTTCCTCTGTACATTTCTGTAATTTCTCGTCTACAGGCGCAAAAACCCGGGGCAGGTTCTTTGCCTGCTCCAGGTAGTTCTCTTCAATTCGGCCCCTGTTCTCTTTTAAAAAAACTCTCGGTTCTGCCATTATAATTCCTCCAGAACTTTCTTTGCGGCACGGATATTATCTACATCCGTACGCCATATCTCATATTCACTCAGCATCGGAAGTCCCATATTGACTCCGTCCTTGCGAAACTGCATCTCACTGTCAATGACTCTCTTTCCTGTCATATGATAAGCCCTGACTCCTGTAAGCGGATAGAGCTGGCGGATCACTTCTGCTCCAACGCCGCTTCCTGCCTGAATCGTGATACGTTCCTGACTCTTCTCTACCAGTTCCTTCAGCAGATCTGCCCCCTGCAGACATACATTGCGCTGTCCTGAAGTAAGGATCGTATTGATTCCCAGTGAGATTGCCTGTTCCATTGTTTCTATTGGATCCACGCATACATCAAAAGCTCTGTGAAGGGTCACCGACATATCCCCTGCCGCCTCCATCAGTTCTTTCATCTGTTCCATGTTTAATGTGCCATCCGGTTTCAGCACTCCAAATACAACACCTTCGGCACCCATTTTTCTGAAATCTTCTACTGCATGCTTTATCATGGAAAATTCTGCATCTGTGTAGCAGAAATCTCCAAAACGCGGACGGATCAGGGCATGAATTCTGATATCCGAACGCTTTCTTATCTCATCAAAAAGCCACGGTCCCGGAGTGGTTCCGCCGATGATCAGGTTGCCGCAGAGTTCCAGCCTGTCTGCGGCTCCCTCAACCGCTGCCACAGCAGATTCTACAGAATCTACACAGGCTTCCAAAATATATTCTTTCACGTACTTGCCTCCATCTTTTTTCATTTAAGCCAGACAGATCATCCTTTCTGCTGACTGATTTACCCAGATCAGATAAGTCCCCCGAAGACTTACCTGTATCAGAACAATTTCACCCCTGCTCTCTCCAGTGTACTCACGATCGTATCATCTGGAAATTCATCCGTAACAATTCCGCTGATATCATCGAAGTATGCATATTTATAGGAATCATTGAAATAGAATTTATCCCTTTCCATAACAACATATTTATGTCTGCTGCTGTGCACGGCTGCTTTCTTTGTCAATCCGTCCTCTACCCCCAATGTAGTAATTGCACAATCAGTCATATCCACACCGCAGCTTCCTATAAATGCACGGTCAAAGCTATATTGTTTGATCACTTCTATCGTTGCAGCTCCCATAAATCCGTTTACTGTCTGATACATTGTTCCCCCTGTACCGATTGCAGTAATGGACGGATTTGTGGTAAGGATCTGCAGGATATCTATCATATTGCTCACCACTACCACACGCATATTTGACGTGGCAAGAAGCTTTGCCAGCTCGATATTTGTGGTAGAAATATCAAGGAAAATCGTTTCGTTATTCTTAATCAGTTTAAATGCTTTGGCTGCAATTGTTCTCTTTTTGTCAAGGTTAAACTGGCGTCTGTCTACTACGTCTCTTTTCAGCGGATAATCCTGTGAAAGGATTGCGCCGCCGTAGGTTCTCTTTAACTTACCGGCGTTTTCAAGAATCTTAAGATCTTTTCGGATACAGTCTTCTGTGACCTGAAACATTTCACTCAATTCCTTAACCTTGACTTTTCCGTTTTCACGAAGGCATTTCTCTATTGCGCTTTGTCTTTCCTCAGTAAACATAGCCCCTCTTTCCTCATCCATTCATGATGACCTGTATCTCTCAGTGAATCCTGTTTTCTTCACTGTTCATCTTCAGGTGTAATATTGTTATTTCGGAATTCCTATTCTGTAAGTTCCGGATAATGACATTTTACAATATGACCCGGTGCAATTTCAACAGGTGTCGGCACCTGTGTCTTACATTTTTCAGTACAATGTGGGCAGCGTGTATGGAACAGGCATCCACTTGGCGGATTACTCGGACTTGGAAGATCACCTTTTAAGGTAATACGCTCTTTCTTCACTTCCGGATCCGGGATCGGAACTGCGGAAAGAAGTGCTCTTGTATATGGATGTCTCGGGTTTGCATACAGTTCTTTCTTCGGAGCTGTCTCTACGATCGTACCCAGATACATAACACCGATTCTGTCTGAAATCATCTCAACGACACTCAGGTCATGGGAAATGAACAGATAGGTAAGATTAAAGTCTTTCTGTAACTGCTGCAGAAGATTTAATACCTGCGCCTGGATAGAAACATCAAGGGCAGATACCGGCTCATCTGCGATGATAAGCTTTGGCTGTACAGTCAGTGCTCTGGCAATTCCGATACGCTGACGCTGACCACCGGAGAATTCATGCGGGTAACGCTCTCCATGAGACGGGCTTAATCCTACAGTGCCGAGAAGTTCATGTACTTTCTTAAGGCGCTCTCCTGCACTCATATTTGTGTGAATCAGAAGTGGCTCACCGATAAGATCCTGAACTTTCATTCTCGGATTCAGGGAACCATACGGATCCTGGAAAACCATCTGGATATCTGAACGTAACGGGCGCATTTCTTTCTCTGAAAGTTTGGAGATTTCTTTTCCCTCAAACCAGATTTCGCCGGAGTCAGGTGTGATCAGATGATCGATCAGTTTACCTGTCGTGGATTTACCACAGCCGGACTCGCCTACCAGCGAAAAAGTCTCGCCTGGATAAATATCAAAAGATACGTCATTTACCGCATGAACAAATTTCTTCTTGCTGAACATTCCTCCGTTTGCCTGGAATGTTTTCTTCATATTCTTTACTGATAATAACGGCTCGCTCACAGGTTACGCCTCCTTTCCGGTTTTGTTGAGCAGATGACATCTGCATTTTCTGGTACCTGCTTCGTTGATATCTGCAAGCTCCGGTTCCTGCTGATGACAGATATCCATTGCATATTTACATCTCGGTGCAAACTTACATCCTTTCGGCATTACAGACAGATCCGGTACGCTTCCCGGAATGGACGGAAGAGATTCCACACCGCTTCCAAGTTTCGGTACAGAACCGATCAGCCCCTGTGTATATGGATGTTTCGGATCTGCAAAAAGTTCCTGCACAGGCGCTTCTTCTACGATTCGGCCGGCATACATAACAACAACTCTGGAACACATTTCAGCGACAACACCAAGGTCATGTGTGATCATCAGAATGCCTGTATTCTTCTTTGCCCTGATGTCCTCCATCAGTTCCAGAATCTGTGCCTGAATGGTAACGTCAAGAGCTGTCGTCGGCTCGTCCGCGATGAGAAGCTCCGGCTCACAGGACATTGCCATAGCGATCATAACACGCTGGCACATACCGCCTGAAAGCTGGTGCGGATAACTCTTTAATGTCATATCCGGTTCAGGGATACCTACTGATTTCAGTACTTCGAATGCTCTGTTGTGCGCTTCTTCTTTTGAGAAATTGTTATGGAGCAGGATTGCTTCTGTCAGCTGTTTCTCAATTCTCATACATGGGTTCAGAGAGTTCATCGGCTCCTGAAAGATCATGGCAACTTCACGTCCTCTGATCTTTCTCATGCCTTTTTTATCTTCTTTGAGAAGATCCTTGCCATTAAGCAGGATCTCACCGTTGGAAATCTTACTGTTACGTGCCAGAAGTTTCATAATGGAAAGGGAAGTTACGGATTTACCGCATCCGGACTCTCCTACCAGACCAAGAATCTCACCCGGCTGAATGGAGAAACTTACATTATTAACTGCTGTCACCCATGTTTTATCTCTTTTAAACTCCGTACGGAGATTCTTTACTTCTAATAATTTTTCTGCCATGGTTTCTTCCTCCTAGTTCATCTTTGGATCCAGGGTATCTCTGAGACCGTCGCCCAGCAGGTTGAATGCCAGAACTGTAAGGAAGATCAGAATACCAGGGAACAGTACCATGTGAGGAGCTGTATTCAGATAGTTACGTCCTGTGGAAAGCATGGAACCCCAGTCAGGCTCTGTAACGTTTGCACCGAATCCCAGGAAGCTTAAGGATGATGCAGCAAGGATTGCAGTACCTACACGCATGGTAAAGTTAACGATCATAGACTGGATCGTACCAGGGAAAATATGTACAAACAGGATTCTTGTGTTTGAACATCCCAGGGAACGGGCAACCTCTACATAAGGAGCCTGCTTTACGGAAATCGTCGCGCTTCGTATGATTCGTGCGAAGGACGGCACTGTAAATACCGCAACTGCGATCATAACGTTTACCATACCCTGTCCGATGATGGCAACAACTGCGATAGCCAGCAGGATATCAGGGAAAGCGAAAAGTACATCACAGCATCTCATAATCAGGGAATCGATAATTCCGCCGTAGAAACCTGCGATCAGTCCAAGAACAACACCGATAGCCGTACCAATGATCGTCGCTGTCAGCGCGCATGTAAGAGAAAGTCTGGTACCAACCATCAGACGGGAGAAAACATCCTGTCCGTATTCATTGGTTCCCCAGATGTGGGCTGCGCTTGGCCCCTGCATCATAGCTGTGTAATCCGGTGCCTGCGGATCATACGGAACTACATACGGTCCGATGATTGCCATTAAGATAATAAAAACTATAAATGCCAGAGAAATCACTGCTGTTTTTCTCTTCATGAATTTCTTGACAAATTCTTTGAACTTGCTCTGTGCCTTAGGGAGTTCTTCGGCAGCAGCAAGGTTAATATTTGATGTTGTGTTCTTATCTGCCATCTTCTCTCCTCCTCTACTCATAACGTACTCTTGGGTTAATCACGCCATAAAGAACATCTACGATCAGGTTGATCAGGATATATTCTGTAGCAAAGAACAGAAGTAATGCCTGAACAACTTTGTAATCTCTCATCTGGATGGAGTCTACCAGAAGACGTCCAAGCCCGGGGATGGAGAATACCGTCTCTGCCATAACAGATCCGGAAAGGAGACCACCAATCTGAAGTCCGGCTACTGTTACGATCTCGATCAGAGAGTTCTTAAATGCATGGCGCATAACAACCAGTGATTCAGAAAGACCTTTGGCACGTGCGGTACGCACATAGTCCTCACGCATGGTCTCAAGCATGGAAGATCTGGAGAATCTGGCAAGTACAGCCATGATTCCTGCTCCCATAGTAAGTGACGGAAGAATATAGCTCTTCCAGGTTTCCAGTCCACTGGTTGGAAGCCATCCCAGGCTTACTGAGAAAAGCTGGATCAATTCCAGACCTAACCAGAAGCTTGGAACAGATATACCTGCGATCGCTATGATCATACCTACATAATCAAGAATTCTGCCATGAAATACGGCAGCGATAATACCGATTGCAATACCGATGATTGCAGCCCATATCATGGATGAGAATGTCAGCATGATAGTTGGTTTCAGTCTTGGTGCGATTGTCTCTGCTACGGTTTTACCGTTTTTGATAGAGCTTCCCAGATCTCCTGTAAAAAGACCTTTCATATATTTGCCATACTGTACAAGTAGTGGCTCATCCAGTCCCAGCTGTTCACGTACAACTGCCACATCTTCCTTTGTTGCATCCTGACCGGCTACCAGTCTTGCCGGATCACCGGGAATCATATGGATAAACATAAATACTACGAATGAGATAACCAGAAGCAGCGGGATCGTGCTTGCCAAACGTTTACCTAAATAACGTCCCATATTTTTCCTCCTTATTAATTTCTTTTTACATATTGATTATGTTTAATGCTTTATAGTCAGAGAACTGCCATAGTAAATCTTATGGCAGTTCTCCGGTTTGAACATCTTTGTCCTGTATTCACACTGCTGTATCAGCAGTATTTTATGGAATTGCTGCAATTTCAGATCAGGCAGCCAGATTTATGTTCTTCGCAGCCTGTTCTCAACCACATTACTTACTGTGCTAAAGTTGCATTTGCGAAGTTGAATGCTCCGTCCGGAGATACATATACGCCAGACAGATAAGATTTTGTAGAATAGATGATCTGGTCATTGCCAAGGAATAACCATGGGCATGCTTCCCATGCGATCTTCTGAGCATCGCCGTAGTATTTAGCCTGCTCTTCTTCGTTAGCTGTTGCAAGACCTTCGTCCATATCTTTATCAAAATCAGCATCGTTGAAGTATGCTGTATTTGCACTTGTAGGAGGGCACATTGTGCTGTAAAGCAGGGAACGTAAAGAACCATCCATTGTGAAGTCAGATGCAGACCAGTTTACATACCACATATTGATCTCGGCATCTTCTTTGTCAACATAAATCTTGTCACTTACAGTTGCAGGCTCCATTGGCTGAACGTCAACTTCGATACCGATCTGAGCAAGCTGCTGGGAAATAAATGTCATACCTTTGATTTCCTGTGTTGTGTTATCACCCCACAGAGTAAGTTTGAATCCGTCTTCGTATCCGGCTTCTTTCATAAGTTCTTTTGCTTTGTCTACATCATATGTGTAAGCTTCCTGTTCTTCATATCCGCCGATGATAGATGGAACTACAGATGTAGCCGGTTTTCCGTATCCGGAATACATTAACTGGATGTATGCATCTTTGTCGATCGCATAGTTCATAGCCTGACGTACTTTTACATCAGAAAGCTGTTCCAGATCCATGTTCAGAGTTACATATCTCATGATGTTGGAGTCTGTTGTAAGGATGTTTACATCGTCTGTTCCTTTGATCGCTTCGATCTGGTCAGATGGTGTAGGATAAATGAAGTCTGCTTCACCTGTCTGAAGCATAGCTGTACGTGCACCTGCTTCCGGAACTTCTTTGATTGTTACAGTGTCAACGCCTGGTTTGTCTCCCCAGTAATCATCATTGCGCTCGAAGCTTGTGTGGTCGCCTTCTTCCCATTCTGTACATACATATGGGCCGGTTCCGCATGGATGGTTCATGATATCATTGCCATACTCTTCAAGAGCTGCAGGGCTGATGATACAGAACTGTGTCAGACGGTTGATAAATGGTGCCCATGCCTGTGTCAGTTTGATAACCAGCGTGTAATCATCCGGTGTTTCAATGCTGTCTACACGAGGTGTTTCAGATCCGTCTTCGTTAGTTACGATAAATGTTCTTCTCTGACGAAGGTTGTTGTCTTTGTTAACTACACGATCGTAGTTTGCTTTAACTGCTGCTGCATTGAAGTCTGTTCCGTCCTGGAATTTAACACCCTGACGAAGTTTGAAAGTATAGGTAAGAGAGTCATCGGAAACTTCCCATGATTCAGCAAGTTTGCCTGTTAATTCCTGGTTCTCGTCAAAAGAAACCAGTGTCTCGTATACACCACGTGTAGCGGAGATTGCGTTTGTATCCGGAATGTTTGCCGGGTCCATGGAGCTTACGCTTCCTTCGATTGCGATCACCAGATCATTGTCGGATGATTTGGAATCTTCATTTGCGGCTTTGAGGATATAGCCATCATCATCTGCTGCAAATGCTGTAGCGGACATGGAAACTGTCATTGCTCCTGCAAGAGCTGCTGCCATAACTTTTTTGTACATTTTCATAGTTTTCTCTCCTTTTCTTTCTGTACGTTGTTACTTAGTTACAATCACGAAGTTAATTTTGGGTACAAAAAAAGTGTTTTTATATTTTTGCGTCTTTGCAATGTATAAAAATCGTGCAGCAATCCATTTACTTACATGCGCCTTTGCATCTTCATAAAAACACTTAGTTGTTTAACTTGACTCCAGTATAGCAATCTGTTGTCGTATTGTCAATTATTTTGTCGTAGTTTATATTATTTTAGTGGTATTATACCAATATTTTCCGGTAAAATTGGTATAAATCACTATGAATCGCGGATTGTTTGTTCTTATTTGGTATTATTTGGTTATCATCTGCTGTTCCATTTCATGTTCATAAACGATCCGACAGATATCAGAAAAACTATTTCTCTGCCCGCTTAGTAAAAAAAGAAAGCCTGTAAATCCGGCCTTCTTTTTTGTATCCGCTTAACAGCAAAGTGTAGTCCGCCCTTCACTGCATAATCAGATAAAAGGAGTTTTGACTTTGTCCAAGTTAAGTATGCAATTGTTATTATTTTATCTGTTTTTTACATGGATCTGCAGCTGATTATACGGGATTTCAATTCCGTTTGCATCAAATGTCTCTTTAATCAGTTCGTTAAGTCTCCATTTGGCAGGCCAGTATTTCTCTGTAGCCACCCATACACGCAGTCCCATGACCACGGAACTTTCTCCAAGTTCATCTACAAATACTACCATCCCCTGATCGTCTTTCGTATCCTCATCATTATGAAGGATTTCCTCCAGGATTGCTTTGGCTTTCTTAATGTCTGAATCATAAGAAATGCCCACTTTAATCTCCAGTTTACGGAGATCTCTGGCAGTTACATTTGTAATGATACTGCTGGACAGAGTTCCGTTTGGGATCACGATATGTTTATTGTCTATGGAAATCAGAGTTGTGTAGCAGATTTCCATTTTGTATACAGTTCCTTCGCATTCATTCTGTTGGGCGATAATGATGTAATCTCCAACCTGAAATGGTTTGAAGATCAGAAGCATGATCCCGCCTGCGATGTTTGCAAGGCCACCCTGTAATGCAAGACCTACGGTTACACCGGCAGTACCAAGCAGTGCTGCAATGGAAGATTCCCTTACTCCAAAATGAGTCGCAATGTTAAACACAAGCAGAATATAAAGCACAACTCTCAGCAGCGATCCGGTAAACTGGATCACACCTTTGTCTACAGACGCATGATCCATGGATTTCTTTACAAAAGAAACAAACCACTGAATAACTTTACGTCCACCGACAAATACCAGCAATGCCAGGACTACTTTCAATCCGAGTCTCGTAAGATCCGGAAGATAATCTGAGAAATATTGTTTATAACTGTAATAGAGGTTCTTTGCCTCCTGGATTTCCTGTTCCAATATTTTTCACCTGCTCTCTTATATTTTCTATTTTTTATTTTCTCTGCCATTTTTTTGCTTAACAGGCAGCTTTTCATATAAGAGTAGCATAACATACCTCATTCTCTGTAACAATCAATTTAACTGGATCAAATAAATCCCCTGCTTCAATTGCGAATATCCGCCTGCCCCCAATAGTGAAGTAAATGATTTTATCCGATCGATCCGGGCAAAAAAAGAAAGCGGACAATAGATCCGCTTTACTGAATACAGCATTACACCGCTGTTTTTCTTATAAGTTAAACATCTGCAGAATTTCATTAATTACAGAATAAACCTCTTCATTTCCTGAAAACAGAAAATAAATAATAACAAGCTGAATGATCAGGATCGTCGGAACTCCTATCTTAAATTTCGGCTTTCTTGTTTTATGATGAAACACTTTCATCCCAGCTAAAGCTCCCACGGAACCTCCGATCACTGCCAGAAATATCAGCTGTGCCTCCGGGATGCGCCACTGTCTGGCTTTTGCTTTGCTTTTGTCCAGTCCATAGATAAAAAATGTGACTACATTAATGATAATCACATAAATATATAGAAGATTTGTAGATGTTATCTGCATCTGCGAATTCCTTTCTCTGATCAGCCATTCTCATATACTGCTCCTTTTTTCAAGGCTGGGAAATTTACTGATTTATTTAACATGCCAGCCCCGCAACCACTGACTCAAACTCTTCGTCATACCCTTCATATTTAAGTTCCAGCGGTTCTTCCACGCCAAGACTTAATACTCCGAGAATAGATTTGGCATCAATAAAAATTTTTCCTTTAGATACAATATCAATATCAAATGGACATCTGACTGCCGCACTGACCAGTTTCTTAGCTGCCTCCACATCATTAATCTTAATAGTCTTATTTGCTGTTGTCATATTCGGTAATCTCCCTTCCTCTTTTAGCCTCCGCATATACTGTCTGCTGCACAAGTTTCACAGCCTGGCAGGTAAAATACCGTCCCATTGTAAGGACTTTTGTATTGATTTTTTGACTAAGTCGTATTATACTTGTTCACACATTGATATACAAACGTTAATTTTCTATATCAGATATTCTATTTTTATATAGCATAAGGAGCCGACTGTATCATGATTCTTGATTATTATCGTATCTTTTATTATGTAGCTCAGTATAAGAGTTTCTCCAAAGCAGCCGACGTTATGGGAAATAATCAGCCTAATATCACACGCTGTATGAACATTCTGGAAAACGATCTGGGATGTAAACTGTTTATCCGTTCTAATCGTGGTGTTCAGCTCACCATCGAGGGCGAACGACTTTATGAGCATGTTTCTATTGCCATTGAACAGCTTGTATCCGGCGAAAACGAACTTCTTAAAGACAAGGGTCTGGAGAGTGGACTGGTCAATATCGGAGCCAGCGAAATTGCTCTGCGTCTTTTTTTATTAAATGAACTAGAAGTATTTCATCATCGTTATCCACATGTAAAGCTTAGAATTTCCAATCATTCCACCCCTCAGGCTGTTCAGGCATTAGAAAACGGACTGGTAGACTTTGCTGTAGTCACCACACCTGTCGCTTTGAAGAAACCACTTCAGAGAATTCCTCTCTATTCATTCCGCGAAATCCTGATCGGCGGACCGGAATATGCAGAAATAGCGTCCAAGAAACATAGTCTGCAGGAACTGCAGGATATTCCACTGATCGGAGTTGCTCCGGGTACCAGTACCAGAGAATTGTATACACAATATTTTATGCGTCACAATCTGCCATTTTCACCGGATATGGAAGTGGCGACCACAGATCAGATTTTTCCTATGGTCCACCACAATCTGGGAATCGGATTCTTTCCGGAGGAACTGGCCGCGGAACATATTGCTATTGGCAAAGTGGTTCAGATTCCGATCGAAGAACCACTTCCAGAACGAAAAATCTGCCTGATCCGTAATGTAAAAAGGCCACAGAGTATTGCTGCCCGCAGCCTTGAGGAACATCTTACTTCACATCGTGAAACAGAATAATCATATAGCTTTTATTTAAACATAAAATGAGCCGGAAAATGCTGTAAATATGGTATTTTTCGACTCATTTATATTATACTCCATGTTTGATACTATGCTCTGTTCTGGTAATTTCCAGTTACTGTTCACATGCCACTATCCCGCGAGGTGTTTTGGCATGCATAGGCCAAAATCCCGAGACATACGGCGCGAATTTATGCGATTAGCATAAATTCTGTGCATCGCGAAGCGTGTTATTGAGAACGGAGTGAACAGTAACAATTTCCAGTTTTTCAGAACGTAAGTTCTAGAAAAGGCTTGCAATACCAAACATTTGTTTGTATAATAATCTTATGAATACAACAATCACCGACAATAACTATACACTTCAGGAGAAACTGCAGATTCTTGCAGATGCCGCGAAATATGATGTCGCATGTACCTCCAGTGGTTCCAGTCGCCGGGGAAAGAAAGGAGAACTCGGCAATGCTGAGGCATGCGGTATCTGCCACAGTTTTGCAGCAGATGGAAGATGTATTTCCCTGCTTAAGATCCTGATGACCAACCATTGCACTTATGACTGCAAATATTGCATCAACCGTGTCAGCAATGATGTGAAAAGAGCAACTTTTACACCAGAAGAAATCTGTCAACTGACTGTCGAATTTTATAAACGTAATTATATTGAAGGATTATTTCTGAGCTCCGGAGTTTTGAAAAATCCTACCTATACAATGGAACGAATGTGTGAAACTTTGCTGCTCCTCCGCACCAAATATCATTTCAACGGATACATTCATGTGAAAACAATCCCCGGAGTCTCTGACGAGCTCCTTGCTGCTGCCGGATATCTGGCAGACCGCATCAGTGTAAATATGGAACTTCCCACTCAGGAAAGTCTGCGCACACTGGCTCCCAACAAAACCATGAAAAACATCCTGAACCCTATGGGAAAAGTACAGAGCACGATTGCCTCTCACAGAATGGCAATTGGAAAATCTGCATACATGGAGCGAAGCCGCGGAAATCAGTTTTTGAGCCATGGAATTTTCTCAGATAATTCTCACCAGGTATTCAGAGAAAAATTAGAAAGCCAAAGCATACCCCCACAATTTAAAAATATTTCCGATAAAAACAGCACAGCAAAGAATATTCAAGATGTATTTTCACAGAAAGAAAATGACATGACCAGCCGCATTCTTACCTGGGAAAATGCCTGTCAGCTGGCACCTCTTGATATGTCTGATCTGAAACGAAGTTTTGCACCAGCAGGCCAGAGTACACAGATGATCATCGGAGCTACCGGCGAGAGCGATTATACTTTACTGCAGACTACTCAGGCATTGTATCAGGGATACGATCTGAAACGAGTTTTCTATTCTGCCTATATTCCGCTGAATGAGGACAAGGTTCTGCCGCAGATTGGTACACCGCCGCCCCTTCTCAGAGAACATCGACTGTATCAGGCAGACTGGCTGTTACGTTTCTATGGATTTCAGGCAGATGAACTGTTATCGGAAGCTCAGCCAGACTTCAATGAACTGCTGGATCCGAAATGTGACTGGGCGCTGCGCCATCTGGAACAATTTCCTGTAGAAGTAGAAACTGCAAGTTATGCACTGCTGCTTCGCATCCCGGGTATCGGTCCAAAATCTGCCAGCCGTATTACCCATGCAAGGAGATATGGAAGATTGAATTTTGAAAGTTTAAAGAAAATGGGTGTTGTATTGAAACGGGCGCATTATTTCATCACATGTGGTGGAAAGCAGATGTTCCATACACCGATTGAGGCAGATTATATTACAAGACAGCTAATTACTGTAGATAAGAAAGGCCTGTGGAACATACAGCATTCCAATGAATCCTATTCGCAGATGACACTTGCAGATTTCGGAATTAGCTGATCAATATATGCATATTTATAATTCAGCTTACTACACGCGTACAGTTTTGCACTGAGTATCTGCTACGCAATGCAGCTTAATACAATCTTCTTTTTAGAAATAAAACAGAAATGAGATAAGATCATGAAAATATTCACCTGTAAAGACCGTCTGGAGGACATTATGACCTGCATCTATGATGCCTGGGCAGAAGCCCTGAAGATTGGCCATAACCAGATACAATTAAAGAAAGAGCCCATATTCCAGCAGACAATGTTCGATGAATACATCCATATAGACGGTAATCCTTCCAAAGCAGAAAAGGTAATCCGCTCTATCCGCAGAAATATTTCAGAGGAAGCATATCTGGATGTCTACTATGCCACATTATCTGCGGAAGAAGATGCTTTGCAGGCAATTTACAATTTTCTGAGAGCAGGGTTTGCTGCCGGAGGAACCATACTTCGTCAGTACTCCAACCCTCATGTGATCAAGCTTCTGGAAATCCGCCGCAGAGTGTCTAATGAAGCACACCATTTCCGGGAGTTTGCCCGTTTTCAGAGTCTGGATTCTCAAGTATATGTCTGCCATCTGGAACCGCGAAGTGATGTGATCATGCTGGTGGGCACGCATTTTGCTGACCGGATGCCTTCGGAACACTGGATGATCATCGACGACAACCGCAAAACAGCCTGTGTCCATCCAAAAGATGGCGAGAATTATCTTCGCTATCTCACAGATGAAGAATTTCAGACACTGCGCAAAACCGAAGAATATGAAGATGAATTCACAGATATGTGGAAGACATTTTTCCATGCCATCAGTATCAAACAGCGTGAGAATTACGTCTGCCAGAGAAATCTATTTCCGATATGGAAGCGGAAACATGCTGTGGAATTCAAATGATTCAATAAAACAGGGATCACCCTGGCTGAACATATTTCCGTCATGAGTAATCCCTGTGATTGTTTTCAAAGAAAGTCTGACACTTTCTATTATTTATTTAATCCTTTCATGGATAAGCTGATACGTTTCTTCTTCATATCAACTCCAATGACTCTTACATCTACGATATCCCCTACGCTTACAGCTTCCAGAGGATGTTTGATAAATCTCTCTGTTATCTCAGAAACATGTACCAGACCGTCCTGGTGTACTCCGATATCTACGAATGCACCAAAGTCAATGACATTGCGGACAGTTCCCTTGAGAATCATTCCCTCTTTTAAGTCTTTCATTTCAAGAACATCGGAACGAAGAATTGGTTTCGGCATGTCGTCACGAGGGTCACGGGCCGGTTTCTCCAGTTCTTTTACGATATCACGAAGTGTGATCTCACCGATTCCCAGTTCTGCTGCCATCTTCTTGTAGTCTTTTACCTGCAGGGAAAGTCCAAGAAGATTTCCTGCTACAACATCATTTGGCTTATATCCAAGTCTGGAAAGAAGTGCAGATGCTGCCTCATAGCTCTCAGGATGTACACTTGTTGCATCCAGAGGGTTCTTTCCGCCGGAAATACGCATGAAACCTGCACACTGCTCAAATGCTTTCGGTCCTAATTTTGCTACTTTGAGAAGTTCTTTTCTGTCTGTGAACTGACCGTTCTCTTCTCTGTAAGCTACGATATTCTTGGCGATTGCTTTACTGATACCGGAAATGTATTCTAACAGAGATGCAGATGCTGTATTTAAATCTACACCGACTTTATTTACGCTGTCTTCTACAACACCGCTTAATGCTTCATCCAGTTTCTTCTGGTTCATATCGTGCTGATACTGACCTACACCGATAGATTTCGGATCGATCTTAACCAGCTCTGCAAGCGGGTCCTGCACACGTCTTGCGATAGAAGCTGCACTTCTCTGTCCTACATCGAAGTTCGGAAACTCTTCGGTAGCCAGTTTACTTGCGGAGTAAACAGATGCACCTGCCTCATTTGTGATCAGATACTGTACTTTCTTCTCCGGGATCTCTTTGAGCATGTCTACGATAACCTGCTCGGATTCACGGCATGCAGTACCGTTTCCTACAGAGATCAGGGATACGCCGTATTTCTCGATCATTGCTTCTACGGTATCTTTGGCTGCACGGATCTTCTTCTCTGTAGTCGGTGCTGTCGGGTAAACAACTGTAGTATCCAGTACTTTACCTGTAGCATCTACAACTGCAAGCTTACATCCTGTACGGAACGCAGGGTCCCATCCAAGTACAACTTTACCGGCGATTGGAGGCTGCATCAGAAGCTGCTCCAGGTTCTTGCCGAATACACGGATTGCGCCGTCTTCTGCTTTGTCAGTAAGGTCACTGCGGATTTCTCTCTCAATAGCAGGTCCGATGAGACGTTTGTAACTGTCTTCTACAACTGCCTTTAGGATTGGAGTTGTGTTCGGGTTGTCTTTCTTGATGACTCTCTTATTTAAATAACGGAGGATGTCTTCTTCCGGTGCATTTACTTTAACAGTGATAAATTTCTCTTTCTCACCACGGTTTAATGCTAGGACACGATGTCCAGCCAGTTTCTTGATCGGCTCTTCGAACTCATAGTACATCTCGTATACAGACTGTGTGTCAGCATTCTTTGCTGTGGAAGAAATGCTTCCGTTCTTTGTTGTCAGGTTACGGATGTAGATACGGTAGTCTGCTTCATCGGAAATACGCTCTGCGATGATGTCCTTTGCTCCGTTTAATGCCTCTGTGACATTCTTAACGCCTTTTTCTTCAGAAACGTATGCTTTGGCTTCCTCTTCTACCGGCTTCTCTGTCATCTGCAAAAGAATGATATCTGCCAGAGGTTCCAGACCTTTTTCTTTGGCGATTGTCGCACGGGTGCGGCGTTTCGGACGGTATGGTCTGTATAAGTCCTCTACTACTACCAGAGTCTGCGCATCCAGGATCTGTTTCTTCAGTTCCTCTGTCAGCTTGCCCTGGTCTTCGATACTCTTTAATACCTGATTCTTCTTATCTTCCAGATTTCTTAAGTAAGTCAGTCTCTCAAAGAGTGCACGAAGCTGCTCATCATTAAGAGAACCGGTTGCTTCTTTTCTGTATCGGGAAATGAAAGGAATGGTGTTGCCTTCGTCAATTAATTTGACTGCAGCTTCTACCTGCCATTTCTCCACCTTCAATTCCTGTGTGATTACCTGAATAATATCCATTATTTCTTTATCTCCTCTTGTTGCTTGTCAGAATACAGATTGAACTTTCATCACATCTGTATAAAACTTCTGTTCTTGCGTTGGATTCTTTCATTTATCAATAAAACGCTCTTGTGATAGGGTATCAATCCAGAGTTCATTTGTCAAGTGTGTGATTTTCCACTATTGTTTTTCTCTGGCATTATCCATCACTTTTCACCATTGCAGGAAAAAACATAACTGATTTAGCCGAAGTATTCATCCAGCTGAGCAATAAATTCTTCCGGCACTTTCCGTTCAAACGGAAAACTGTCAATATTTCCAAGTCGGTCTGCAATGTATCCTAACAGGATTGCACTTCTCTCCAGAGACCAGTCTGACAGCAGTGCAATGGTGTCGTGACGTGTGTGCATGCCGAAGCCATCTCTGTTCAGAGTCATCGCAGGAATTCCTTTCCATGCAAATGTATTGGAGTCACTTCCCCAAATCTGGTTCTTGGTTGACATTCCGATGCCAATCTCATGAGCCATGTATGTGATCATGTTACAGATAGAAGCATCACCGGTAACACCTACTACCGTTCCACCCACAAGCTGTCCTGCAAGGTCTACATTCATATTGAAGCGATGCGCAGAAAGCTCTGACTCATGAACTTTAATATAACTCTGGCTTCCCAGCAGACCTTTCTCCTCTGCGCCAAACCAGATAAATTCCATTGTTCTGCGTGGTCTGTGTGCTTGGAAATATCTGCAGAGTTCCATAATAATCGCGCCGCCAGACATATTATCATACGCTCCCGGTCCCTCTTGAACAGAATCATAATGTGCAGTCAGAGTCAGGATTTCCTCTGCCTTATCTGTTCCCTCGATCTGTGCCACTACATTGCGGGATGTACGTGTTACAGTTTCCTGTTCCACAACTAAGCATGCCTGAGATGCACCTTTTGTCACCAGTTCGATGGCATCTTTATAATGAATGCTTACGCCAGGAATTCTGTTATCATAATTCTGTGCCTCTTTTCCTGCCGCTTTCTTCTCTTCTCCCGGAAGATTCTTCGGCAGACCGTACGCACGTGGGATCAGATCCACACCCTCGTCTAATGGAGAACCTGCAATACTGATAAATCCCACTGCTCCTGCTTTCACCAGCTTCTGGTACATGTCTTTTCTTACCGGATCGTTTACCATAACGATCTTTCCCTTGACCTGTGCAAGGCTGATATCATCACCGTTCTCCGCATACACAAATGGTGCTTTCAATCCATCCTCCGCAGTATTGGCGCATCTGCCATATCCGGTTACTGTGTATTCTTTTGTGTATGGTTCTGTAATTGTCAGCTTTGCTTTCTTGATCTGAAAAGTATCGAAACTAAACTCTTCCAAACGGCTTTCGACCCCAAAGCTGCTTAATGTTTCCTGAATCAGTGCCGCCGCTTTTTCTTCGCCTGCAGTACCAGCCTCTCTGATATAATCAAACCCTGCCAGAAATTCCATCTGGCGTTTTCCGCTAATCTCATTTGTATTCATAATCATCAAAAACCTTCCCTATTTTATGTTCTTTCATAACTATTCAGCAGTCTACTATCCCGAGACATACAAGTCAAAATCCCATCGCCGCAGGCGATTTTCAATGGATTTTGACTCGTAACTGTGAAGGTACTGAACAGTTACGTTCTTTCTTAATCGCAGTGTTTCTATTATAACATCTGTTCCTCTCATTTTGCCATAAATAATAAAAAAAAGACCTTTCCCGACAATAACATTTATCATATCGGATAAAGATCTTTCTTAATATACCCGCTTTATTTCAGGCTGTTGAAATATTCATCCCATGGTTTCGGTTCATTGTCTTCTTCCTCTTCCTGGGCTGGCAGAGTGTTCTGCTCTTTTTTATTTACGGTATCTGCCTGATCATTCTGATTTTCAGCTCTGTCTGAAGCAGTTTGTGTCTGTACTTTTACAGAATCTGAATCATACGAACTATCAGACGATGATTTACTATCTGTACTGTACACGTTACTCTGCATTTCTTCATTGTCTGCAGTATTCTGTTCTTCTCCGTTTTCGTAAGAATTGAACGCCGCCTCCTGCGGTGCACTCCAGAACTGCTGCTGATTCTGCTGGTTTTCCTGCGGCTGTCCGCCAAACATAGGATTTACATAATCCTGTGCTGCACGTTCTTCTTCCTCTCTCTGTGCAGTAAGTTCTCCCAGCAGATCACGATAAAACATTACTTCCGTCATTTCCATATATGGCAGGATCCACAAAAGTGCAATATAGAACGTAAAAACAGAAAGAAACATCAACGGTACAAAGCTCAGTTTAAGCATCAGATATTTTCCGAAGTTTCCATGCATCATTTCGATGCTCTCTTTCAGCGCCTCTGTTCCTTTGATATCCGGCCTATCTGCCAGAATGAAATATGTCATTTCCAGCGGAATCACCAGAACCTGAAAAACGAGTACGCCCACAAGCATCAGCAGAATACTCGTATAAAGCCATGCAATCTGAGATTCTATGGTATCTCCGATCTCAGCAGTGTTGCCATAAATCGTATACGGCAGCATAGTCAGGAAATTCAGTACTGCCAGGAAAAATGTGGCAATGAGTACTCTGTCCGGATGATTTTTGTAAAAGTAGATCAGGTCATTCAGGGAATATGATCTTCCTCTGGCAATGTTCAGATACATATAATTTAATCCTGCTGAAATTACATTGATCAGCAGAGTTAAAATAAATGAGAATGCATATCCCATCACTATATCAATTGTTTCTGTTCCCGGAAACAGGGAAGATGAAACCATCCCGCCGATCAGCGACAGTGCCTGTACTGCTACAAATGCCAGAATGATCGTACCATACTTTCCGGACATTGCCTGTTTTGCATATCTTTTTAGTTCACGTCTTGGTGTCATGAAATTCTCCTATAATTCAATTCAAGTATGCTTAAGCATACTTATTACAAGGTGCGCATTATGCTATTTCATAACGCACACCTTTTCCATTTATTACTTACATATAATATTTCAGCTTACTCTGTGCTACGCAAAATACAGATAGTATTTTCCATGAACAACTCATAATATTACTTGTCTCTATGATCAGTCTGTCAGATTAAATGCATCGTGTACCGCATTCATTGCACGCACACCGTCTTTCTCGTTGATCAGAACTGTCACACGGATCTCGGATGTTGAGATCATATTAATATTTACTCCCTCATTATAAAGACTCTCGAACATCTTCGCAGCAACACCAGGATTACTCATCATACCAGCTCCAACGATGGAAAGCTTCGCAATGTTTCTCTCGGAATGAAGTTCTGCATATCCAAGTCTTGCCTGGTTTGCTTCCAGAGTTGCAACTGCATCGTCCAGATCATTGCCGTCTACAGTAAAGGAAATATCCTTCTTTCCGGCACGTCCGATAGACTGCAGGATAACATCTACGTTAATATTCTTTCTTGCAAGTGTATCAAATAATTTAAAAGCCACACCTGGCTCATCTTTTAATCCGATTACTGCGATTCTCACTGCATCTGTATCCAGAGCAACACCGCTGATCAACATTCTCTCCACTGTTACTTCCTCCTTTACCACGGTTCCTTCACTGTTATTTAAACTTGAACGTACCACAAGCGGCACACCATATTTCTTCGCCATCTCTACAGAACGGTTGTGAAGTACACCTGCTCCCAGAGTTGCCAGATCCAGCATCTCATCGTAAGTGATCTCTTTCAGCTTTCTCGCATTCGGAACCTTACGTGGATCTGCTGTGTAAACGCCGTCTACGTCTGTGTAGATCTCACATGCATCTGCATGAAGTGCTGCTGCCAGAGCTACCGCTGTTGTATCGGAACCGCCTCTTCCCAGAGTTGTATAATCATCGTATTTATCCACTCCCTGGAATCCGGTAACCACTACGATCTTCTTGTTCTCCAGCTCCCTCTTGATACGCTCTGTATCAATTCTCTTTAAGCGTGCATTTCCATGACTGCTTGTGGTATGCATGGAAACCTGAAAAGCGTTCAGGGATACCGCCGGTACACCCAGCTCATCCATTGCCATAGCCATCAGTGCAACAGACATCTGTTCCCCGATGGTAAAGAGCATATCCATCTCTCTTTTCGGAGGTTTCTCGTTGATATCCTTTGCCATGGTGATCAGTTCATCTGTATATTTACCCATTGCAGACAGAACGACTACCACGTCATTTCCCTTTCGGTATTCTTCGATACAGCGTTTCGCAACATTAAAGATACGCTCTTTATTTGCAACTGATGTACCGCCAAATTTCTTGACAATTAACATTGTTTTTTGCTTCCTCCATAATAAGTTTACAGGAAAGAAAAGACTTCACATCTTCCCTTTCCTGCCTTGTTTAGCATAGTCATATCACTACGCAAAATATGCATTTATTTTTGCATCAGTGTATTCTATCCAGTAAAGTATATAATACACGAAATCCGTCGATTTATCAATCTTTTACGCGGATTTTTGCAAGTACCTGGCTCTCAATCTGAGCCAGTTTCTCTTTAAATTCACTCTGTGTCATTTCAGCAGTGGTAAATGCGCATTCTTCCGGAAGCTGATCCAGGCTGATCACTTCAATCTCACCGAATACTTTCTTCGCTTCCTCCGCTGCATCTTTCTTAATTCTCACGAAAAATCTTCCGGTTACATCATCCAGCGGTTTCAGAACTGCAGGAGTGCTGTTCCAGTTTGTTACGATATTTGTATGGAGATGTTTGGCCGCATCTACAATATCGCCAACTACAGCACTTGCAGTAGGCAGTTTACCTGCGCCGCTTCCATAGAACATAGCATCTCCCAGCATATTTCCATGTACAAAAACTGCATTAAATACATCATTAACGCTGTAAAGAGGGCTATCCTGTCCGATCAGGAACGGTGCTACCATTGCATAGCAGGTTCCATCTTCCAGTCTGCGGCTGGTTCCCAGAAGTTTGATGGTTCTGCCAAGCTTCGCAGCATATTCCATGTCTTCTGGTGTGATCTTTGTGATTCCCTCTGTATAAATATCTTCGAAATCAAAATATCTCTCATAAGCAAGGGAGGAAAGGATTGCGATCTTACGGCATGCATCGTAGCCCTCTACATCTGCAGTCGGGTCTGCCTCTGCGTATCCTTTCTGCTGGGCTTCTTTTAATACGGTATCGAATTCGCATCCTTCTGTGCTCATCTTGTAAAGCATGTAGTTAGTTGTTCCGTTGAGGATACCTGTCACTTCATCGATCTCATCTCCTGTAAGGGAAGAATTGATCACACGGATGATCGGAATTCCGCCACCGCAGCTTGCCTCAAATAAGAAGTTGATGCTCTTTTCCTTTGCGATATCCATAAGTTCGCGGCCGTGTTTGGCAACCAGAGCTTTGTTGGATGTACATACATTCTTTCCTACCAGAAGTGCTTTCTTTACAAATGTAAATGCCGGTTCTACACCACCCATTACTTCTACTACGATATCTACTTCCGGGTCATTGACGATCTGCTCATAATCATGAACCAGAACTTTCTCTACAGGCTGTCCCGGAAACTCGCGAAGATCCAGAACATATTTTACATTGAGTTCCTGTCCGGCACGTCTTGCAATACTTTCTTTGTTTGTGTTTAATACTTCAAATACACCGCTTCCTACTGTGCCATATCCTAAAATTGCTACATTGATCATTTTTCTTTTACTCCCTGCCTAATATTTTCAGATAGTGAATTCCTTCACTCTGTTCAATCGTCTCTACCATTGCCTCTGCATCTCCCTCTCCCGGAAGAATATCCACACTCAAAGTAAGTGTGGCAACTCCATTGATCGGAATACTCTGATGAATGGTAAGAATGTTTCCGTGAAACCGTGCAATCGTCTGCAGGACAACCGACAAAAGCCCCGGCTCGTCATCCATCTGGATGATAAAGGTGATGGTCTTTCCCCTGGTTTCCTCATGAAATGGGAAAATATCATCTTTGTATTTGTAGAAAGAACTTCTGCTGATCCCGGTCCGCTCTGCTGCATCCTGCACGGTATCTACCTTGCCAGAGTCCAGAAGCTTCTTAGCTTCTACGACCTTCAGCAGAACTTCCGGGACTGCACGTTCCCTTACTACGAAATATTTCTTTTTCTCTGATCCTGGTTTCTGCATCTCTATTTACCTGTCCGTTTCTTAAAGACATTTGTGTTCATACAATGGATATATTAACACAACAGCTAGAAATACGCAAGAAATAAGTTGTTTCCTGTAAATGAAAATCCTTCAATAAAAACTGCTGTTCACTCATCCCGGCAATACGCTTTGCAAAACATCCGCATACAAAAATTAATCTGCAATAAATTCTTTATACAACACGAAAAGGCTGTCCTGCTTCAGACAGCCTTTTTTATTCATTATTTCTTCAGCGCGATCCACTTCAGATATGCGTTGATAAAGATATCGATTCCTCCATCCAGCACTGCATCCACATTTCCGGTCTCTTCGCTTGTACGATGATCCTTGACCATAGTATATGGCTGCATGACATAAGAACGGATCTGATTTCCCCATCCGATATCAGTTACTTCACCACGGATACCGGAAAGCTTCTCCTCTGCTTCCTGCTGTTTGAGAAGATACAGCTTTGCTTTCAGCATCTGCATAGCTTTGTCTTTATTCATATGCTGAGAACGTTCATTCTGACACTGTACCACGATTCCGGTCGGGAAATGTGTGATACGGATAGCAGATGTTGTCTTGTTAATATGCTGACCGCCGGCACCACTGCTTCGATAAGTATCGATACGGATGTCGTCGTCATTGATCTCTACATCCAGATCCTTCTTGATATCCGGCATAACATCGCAGGATACAAAGGAAGTCTGGCGTTTACCTGCTGCATTGAAAGGAGAGATACGTACCAGACGGTGAACTCCTTTCTCTGATTTCAGATAACCGTAAGCATTTGTTCCGTTTACCTGGAAAGTAACAGATTTGATACCTGCCTCATCACCGTCCAGATAGTCCAGCACTTCCAGACTGAAGCCTTTCTTATCTACCCAGCGGCTGTACATACGGTAAAGCATTCCGCACCAGTCACATGCCTCTGTTCCGCCTGCACCTGCATTCAGCTTGATAATGGCGTTCTCACTGTCATATTCTCCGGAAAGAAGTGTCTTGATACGGATATTGTCGAAATCTCTCTGGAACTCATCCAGCATCTCCTGAATTTCAGGAATGAGTGCAGGATCGTTCTCTTCATATCCCATCTCGATCATGGTTTCCATATCTTCCATCTGAGTGATCAGATTCTGATAGGTCTCCATGTCATCTTTCATGTCTTTTAATTCTTTCATCTTCTTCTGGGAAACTTCTGCGTCATCCCAGAAATCAGGCGCTTCCATTTCGCGCTCTAATTCTTCAACCTTCTGCTCTTTGTTAGCGAGGTCAAAGTGAATCCCTCACTTCCACTAATGGTTCTGTATAAGTCGCAAGAATACTCTTGAACTGGTCTAATTCAACCACAGCTTCACCCACTTTCTTATTTTAAATATATCGCAAACATCGTTTTTTACAGTTTGACTCGCTTAAAATAATAGCATATCTTCAGGCAAATTACAAACAAAGAATTTATGAGAAGAAACTCTCCGCAACACTCATATCTGCGATATATCCAACAGTTCCTGTCATATAGATCGTTCCATCTTCTTCAATGTCGATCTGGATCATTCCACCCGGCTGGTTTACGTTAATACGGGATTCTACCAGGCCAAGTTTATATGCTGCCGCAGCGGCTGCACAGCTTCCTGTTCCAGAGGCTTTTGTATATCCAGAGCCTCTTTCCCAGATCTCAATATCCAGATTTCCTTTATCGATCTGACGGCAGATCTGCAGATTCATTCTCTCTGGAAATTCATTCGCGTTTTCCACATACGGTCCCAGATTCTTAACTGCTTCTGCACTTACGTTATCTGTAAAAATGATACAATGTGGATTTCCGACTGTCAGGCAGGTAGCTTTATATTCTTTTCCATGAAATACAAATGCTTCTTTGATTACTTCACGAACCTCTCCAGATACCGGAATATCGCTTGAGATAAAAGAAGGTTTTCCCATATTTACTTTAAACTCTGTTGCACGGCTGTTCAGGCATTCCACATGGATGGTGCCGGCCATGGTTTCGATATCGAATTTTTTCTCTGTAATATATCCCTGATCCATCAGATATTTTGCAAAAATACGAACACCATTTCCACTGATTGCTGATTCGCTTCCATCTGCGTTAAAAATACGCACGCCAAGTTTTCCGTCAATCTCTACAGGTCCATAGAGCACACCATCTGCACCAAGTCCAAATCCTCTCTGACAGAGAAGTGCTATCTTCTTTCCCTGAAGCTGTACCTGATTCTTCTTCGGATCCAGGATCAGATAATCATTTCCAAGTCCCTGATATTTACTCATGATAATTGTATTTGCCATAGCCGCATCCCTCTCCTTATCTATATTCTAAGATCTTATTTCCTGTTTTTATCTGTACTCATCGCTGTTAGAAACATTATATTCCATTATTTTTACCATGTATATGGATTAAAATGCGAATAATATTGCAAAAAATGCTATATGATATTTATATAATCTATGTTATTATAAAAGTAATCTGTAAAATATTTTTACATAAAAAAGGAGGATGTTTAATGAAAAGAAAAAAGTTGTTATTCTTATGTGTTATGTTCTGCCTGAGTCTTATGATGTCTATATCAGTACAGGCAGCATCAAAGCAGGCACCTATTTATAAGGAGTTCCTGTTTAATCATCCATCTTACACGTGGTTTCGTACCCTGGATATTAATAAAGATGGTGTAAAAGAACTCATTATCAGTGAAAACCAGCAACCGTACCGTTCTAATATTTATTATATTTACACTGTAAAAAAAGAAAAAATGGTTTATCTTGGAAGAGTATCTCATTCCAACACTTTCAAAGATGGAACAAGTAAAGTTATTTTTTATAATTCCAAACTAAAAGCTATCAGAGAAGTCGTAACAGGTCCACACAGTTTAGGATTATCTTTATATAAAATTTCAGGATCAACCCTTAAAGGTATTGCTTATTCTAATGAAACCTATGGACGATTCCCTGTTTATGCTTTTACCAAAAATGGCAAAGATACTTACTATTCCACAACAACAGGTATAAAAAAATTCAAACAATTAGTTGATCAGTATTTCTATAAAGGCTGTAAGAAATATACATTATATAAGAATAATGCAGCAAATCGCTCTAGCAAACTCTGATCAATTCATAATATCCCCTGTTTTCAGACATAGACAGGGGATATATTTATACAAAAAAGACCATTATATCAGTTCTCTGATATAACAGCCTTACTGTGTTATCACTCCTCTCTATTCTGTTTTCTATTTCTTTACCCCATTTCGAAATAGTTACAAAGTTTTTACGATTACTTTGTAATTGTATGATACTATTATCGTGTGATAATGTCAATATCTTTGTAGCATATTTTCTCAAAAAATGTTATGATGTTGTTACTGTTCATTGGTAATATCCCGCGAGGTGTTTTTTGTGAGCGAAGGTCACAGAAAACCCGAGACATACCGCGCGAATTTATGCGATTAGCATAAATTCTGTGCATCGCGAAGCGTGTTAC